>CAZRCR010000431.1:0-3034 GCA_964598615.1 uncultured Anaerolinea sp. | reverse complement strand
GTCCCTTCCCCGGGGATAATCACCAGGCATTCGTTTTCCAAAATGAACTCTTCCATGTGCTTGAAGTAAGCCCTGATGCGGGGATCGGTTTCCGATGACTTGGTCGAGTAGGTCAAAGCGAGCAGGATCAGATTTCGTCTCAATGTCCGAAATATACCCAGCAAGCGCCGTTTGTACACAGGATCGGTGAGGGGGTAGTCCTGGTCGAGAGTAAGCAACAGATAAATCCCGGTCAGGGCAGCCAGGGTATCGGCAAAATATTTCTCGACCAGTAAGAGCGCCAGTCGAAAGCTGAGTATTCCGATCAGGAGACCAAGAGCAACCGGAAAGACCGGATTGTCGACGATTGCTTTTGTTTGGTTTTCGAACAGGGATGTGACAACTACTACGATTGCTATGATAAGGATGGCAAAGAGAGCGTATATGGCTATCACGAAGTTGAAATACAGATCCACCCTTTTTTTGTGCAGTTGCAGGCCGGGGGTCAGTTCCTCGTTGAGCCGGATCGACTTCCCCAATTCTTGATACGTGGGCGCAGAGAGAATTTTCTTGTCCCTGTATTTGTACGGAGGGTGGACTGGTGTGGTGGTAAACATTTTTTCAACCCAATTACTGAGCATGTCGAAAATCATTCCCAACCACCCTTTGGGGAGGCCGATATATTTCAATTTGATTTCATCGACTGTAATTTTCATAGTCACGTCTCCTTCACATTTCGAATCATGATTTTTGTGCGAAGTACCATGCGACTACCAATCCTCCTAAAACCACCGCCCCGACAATGATAGGGATAATGAGGATCAAAACCCAAATCACTACTGCGAGAACACCCACGAGCAACAACACTCCTAATGAGCCAACGGCACACCACCCCTGATCGAAATTGAAAATATACACTTTTTTGAAGATTTCCAGGGTGCGTTTTGAAAAGCCCAAGTGTGGGATCGGGATGACAAACAGCGCGATAGCTCCCCCCACCATCAAAACGGAAAACAGGTATCCGATCGCCGAGTACATCCAGGCTAGTCCCAGATTAAGTACCCAACTTGGTGAACCGTCGAATTGGAATATCAGCCAAAGGAGAGGAACACATATGAGATACAAGAAACCGATATCTTGGTAATGGACACTCGGCGTATATCTCCATCGCCGTAGAGTGGCGATGACCGTAAATAGACAGACAACGAGTGCAGCAAGGCCGGCATTCATAGGGATCGAGCCGAAGGCCATCAGGATTATGATGAGTGGCATGATAAAAGCCAATGGAATGCTGACTGAAAACAGCTTTAGGTAGTTATATTTCTGTTCCCCGGTCTTGGTCTTGATATTGATAACCAGCCAGTAGATCGTTGCAATAACGGCGTAGGTAATCAGAACTATGAATAAATCCCTGCCGATAGTGATCGAGAGGGAAGGAAGTTCGATTTCTTCGACTTGTAGGGTTTGTGACCAACTGAATTTTCTGCTGAAAAGCCGTATGACGGCAGGGACAATGGCCAGCAGGTCCGCAGGAACTGCGGTGAACAGGGCTATTTCGGAAAGCGTTTTTCTTGCGCTGAGTTGCATATCTCTCCTGGACATTTCCTGCCAAACCAACAAGCTATAATATCGCTCCTGTCCTACTCTTTTCCTGCTTTATCTTTCACATGTCAGACCGTCGGAGCGGCGCAGTGCGCTTCGAAATCGCTGGCGGAAACGGGGACGCCGGTCAGGAGCACCAACTGCACGATCCGGCTTGCCAGCCTGGACAACAGGAAATCGTCCGGTTCGGGGTTGTAGATATGTTCCTCTTCCTGGCCTTGCGGTCGGTAGCAAAGCAGCGCATCTTGGTTGAGAGGCGGTTCCGGGTTGAACAGCGGTGAATTAAGGCTTGCCAGCGTCAGTGGACGTTTATATAACCCTGCCGGAAAGGGCGAATTCTCTTCCTGCCCGCTGGCAAAGGGCAGATTGGGCTGGCCGAGCGGCTTCTGATCCAAAAACTTAAAATACTCAACCGGATAGGCATTCGAGAATTTGTCGTGGTTGATGGAGATGACGAAACGCGCTTCTTTCTCATCCTTGCGGCAGCGCACAAGCAACATGCCGAATTCCCAGGATTGGAAATATACCGGATAGGAACTTTCCAGAATGGTGTGGAGGGTCCGGGTTGTCGATTGGTGGTAATACTCGGGCGTCTCCTGGGGGACAATTTGCACCGCCGTGTCCTGTTGGCTGGTCATGTTTTCGGGAAGCGGGGCGCTCGTTTCCCCGTAACCGGTCGGAGGCATGGGCACCAGCCCGCCCAGCATTTTGAAAAAGGATTCGGGCGGGAGCACTCCGCCGCGCACATCCACGTGCTGGATGGAAGCCACAGGTAGCCAGGTTTTCCCTTCCAGGAGGAGCGGGAAGATCTGTTTTTTCTCGCTCTGTGCATAGGTGAGTTCGTTGTGCACCCAGTCCGAGCCTTTGGAGTTGGGTGTCATGATCAAGATAAAAGAATCGCAATCATTCAGGTTTTGCTCGATAACCCGCGGCCATTGCGTGCCGTAATCGATCCGGCCATCGATCCATGGCTCGATCCCCCATCGGGCCAGTTCATCGGCCAGTTTGTAGGCGTATTCCTTATCTTTGTGGCTGTAACTGATGAAGGCTTTTGTCATACGCTTTTTTGCCCCGCCCGCTCCGAATTCAGGGACAGGAACCGCTCTAGAATTTTTTCATGCCAGCCCTGCCTGCCGCCGGATTTGACCGCCCCCATCTCGAAGGCAAAGCGCATGGCGGTGGGACCGCCTTTGATGGATGTGGGATTCCTGACCAACCGGCACAGGTTGAGGAAGTGTTCCTGGTAAGTCTGCTTTTCACGCGCCGCGGCGCGTTTCCATTTGCTGACGAAATCCTGCGGGGTGAGTGTCATGGCATTGTTTCCCGGTTCTGAATTGTTGGGGCGTTTTTGTCGGGGCGACCCATTGGGTCGCCCTTACGCGGTCGCCCTTTCCGGGCAGGGATGAACCCTGCCCCTACGACCCATGTGTTGAGAAAATTATAGCACGAAGGG
>CAZRCR010000430.1:0-3042 GCA_964598615.1 uncultured Anaerolinea sp. | reverse complement strand
TGGCCGCCCGGCAGGATGATCGTCTGGTCGGAATTGCCCCGCTGTTCTCCGACATGAATCGGGATGGGGCTCCGTCGCTGTTGCTGCTCGGCAGTATCGAAATTTCCGATTACCTGGATTTGATCGTCCGCCCGGCGGACCTGCTTCCGTTCCTCTCCGGCCTGCTGGATTTTCTCGGCTCCTCCCCGGACCTCCAGGCCTGGCGCGTGCTCGACTGGCACAACCTGCTCGAGACATCGCCCACATTGCCGGTCCTGCAGGCCGAAGCGCAGAAGCGAGGCTGGACCTTCAGTCTGGGGAAAACCTATCATGCTCCATCCATCCCGCTGCCCGGCGATTTCGAAACCTACCTGGCGGGCATCGACAAGAAACAGCGTCATGAGATTCGCCGCAAAATGCGCCGCGCGGACGAAACTGGCGGCGTACGCTGGTATATCGTGGATAATGCTTCCGCTCTCGATGCTGAGATAGATGCCTTCCTGGCGCTGATGGCCAATGATCCTGAAAAGGCTGCCTTCCTGACCGATGCCATGCGTTTGCAGATGCACTCTTCCGCCCGGGCCGCCTTCGATGCGGGTTGGCTGCAGCTGGCTTTCATGGAAGTCAACGGTGAAAAAGCAGCGGGATATCTCAATTTCGATTACCTGAATCGCATCTGGGTCTACAATTCCGGCATCGACCGTCGCTTCATGGAACTTTCAGCTGGCTGGGTGCTGCTCGGTCATCTCTTGCAGTGGGCCAATGAGAATAAACGTGCCGAATTTGACTTCATGCGCGGCGACGAAGAGTATAAATATCGTTTCGGTGGTGTTGATAAGTCTGTGATGCGGGCGAAAATCCAGCGTTAGGACTGCATCGCGCCATTCTTACATACTAGAGCGTTTTTGTGAGATTCTTCAACTGGACAATCTAATTTCTTTCAGGTATGATTACGGCGCTTTCCGCCGTCCATTTCGTGAAAAATCCCATAATCGGCGCCTGGATGCGTACTCTGCATGGACTCGAATCGCCAACTGTTCAAGATTTGACCGAAGCCCATGACCTGCCCGGATACGAACCACTCTATCCGGGCAATTGTGCATCTTGAAAATGTTTGACAGCATAAAATTCTCCCGCCTGTTGCAAGGGCGAAAAAATTTAACGGCAACTTATTTCCCGGAGGCCAAATGGCAGACCTCATCAAGCAGATTACCAGTGATCTTCAGAAACAGATCGAAGGCTACCAGCCTGAGATTTCCTTCAACGATGTCGGTACCGTACTCGACGCCGGTGATGGGATTGCCCGCGTACAAGGGCTGGCGAATGTCAAATCGCAGGAACTTGTCCAGTTCCAGAATGGTGTGATGGGCATCGCTTTCAACCTGGAAAAGGAAGCGGTCGGCGTTATCATCATGGGCGATTATTCCGAGATCGCCGAAGGCATGACCGTGCGCGCCACGGGCCGCATTGCCTCCGTCCCGGTGGGCGATGGTATGGTTGGGCGCGTCGTCAATGCCCTGGGTGAGCCGGTGGATGGCAAAGGCCCCATCCAGGCCAGCAATTACCGTCCCATCGAGCGCATTGCTGCCGGTGTGGTCGAGCGCCAGGATGTGGACACTCCCGTCCAGACCGGTATCAAGGCCATCGACTCGATGATCCCGATCGGCCGCGGCCAGCGTGAACTCATCATTGGCGACCGCCAGACCGGTAAAACAGCCATTGCCATCGATACGATCATCAACCAGAAGGGCAAAGACCTGATCTGCATCTATGTGGCCATCGGCCAGAAGAAAGCTGCCGTGGCTCGTACCGTGGCCTTGCTCGAACGTTACGGGGCAATGGAACACACCATCGTGGTCGTTGCCGCCGCTGACGAAGCTGCCGCTCTTCAATATATCGCACCTTACGCTGGTGCGGCCATCGGCGAGGAATTCATGGAAACCGGGCGCGATGCCCTGGTCATTTACGACGATCTGTCCAAACATGCCTGGGCCTACCGCCAGGTTTCCCTGCTCCTGCGCCGCCCGCCGGGACGTGAAGCCTACCCGGGCGATATCTTCTATCTCCATTCCCGCCTGCTCGAACGAGCTGTCCGCCTGGCGAACAAGTATGTCATCGTCAAGAAGGACTTTGTTGCTGCGGAAGCCTCCGAGAAGGACGCGGTCGATGGCGCAGTCTATGGCGGACCTCGCTCCAGCCACGATGCCAGCGAAGCCCTCAAGGCTTTGAAGAATCCCGGCGACCACAAAGTGGTCAAGGTGAAGGGCACCGGCGGTTCGCTGACCGCGTTGCCCATCATCGAGACCCTGCTTGGCGACGTTTCGGCTTATATCCCCACCAACGTGATTTCCATCACCGACGGGCAGATTTACCTGGTCAACAACCTGTTCAATGCCGGTATCCGCCCGGCTGTAGACGTGGGTATCTCTGTCTCGCGCGTGGGCGGTGCGGCGCAGACCAAGGCCATGAAGCAGGTGGCCGGTAAGCTGCGTCTCGACATGGCAGCCTACCGCGAACTGGCGGCCTTTGCCCTGATGGCCTCTGACCTCGACAAGTCCACTCAGGCACAGTTGACCCGCGGCCAGCGTATGCAGGAGATCTTGAAACAGCCCCAGTACGAGCCGATGTCTCTGGAAAACCAAGTGATCGTGCTCTTCGCCGGGACGCAGGGTTACGCCGATAATGTGTCTGTAGACCGCATGAAGAAATGGGAAACGGAACTACTCCGTTACCTGGCATCCTCGCATCCCGACCTCGGGAAAGATATTGCCACGAAGAAAATGATAACTCCCGAGACTGATAAGAAACTGCGCGAAGCCCTCGAAGCGTTCAAGTCCACCTGGGCTTAACAGGAAACAGGCATGGCATCAGCCCGTGAAATGCGGCTCCGCATTCGGAGCGTTAAGAATATCTCGCAGGTGACGCGCGCTCTCGAAGCCGTCTCTGCCAGCAAGGTGCGCAAGGCCGTGGCGGCAGTTCAGTCCACGCGGGCCTATGCCACCAAGGCCTGGCAGGTGCTGACACATGTCGCCGGCCAGCCGGGGCGTTCGAACCTGCACCCGC
>CAZRCR010000429.1:0-3051 GCA_964598615.1 uncultured Anaerolinea sp. | reverse complement strand
AAACTGGTTTTGGTTCGCCACGGGCAGAGCACCTGGAATATGGAGAACCGCTTCACCGGCTGGACGGACGTGGACCTGACCGACCAGGGCCGCCAGGAAGCTCGCACCGGTGGGCAACTCCTGCGTGAGAAGGGCTACACCTTCGATATCGCTTACACATCCGTGCTCAAGCGAGCCATCCGTACCCTGAACATCATTCAGCAGGAACTCGACCTGGACTGGATCCCGGTCATCCGTGCCTGGCAGTTGAACGAACGGCATTATGGCGCTCTGCAGGGACTGAACAAGGCCGAGACGGCTGCCAAGTTCGGCGAAGCCCAGGTGAAAATCTGGCGCCGCAGTTACGACACCCCGCCACCCTCGCTGGAACTCAGCGACGAGCGCCACCCCCGCTTCGACCGCCGTTACGCGGACCTGAAGCCGGAGCAGCTCCCGGCGACCGAGTCGCTCAAGATCACGCTGGACCGCGTCCTGCCGTACTGGCACAGCACCCTGGCCCCGATGATCCTCTCCGGTAAGCGTTTGCTGATCGCCGCCCACGGCAATAGCCTGCGCGCCATGGTCAAGTATCTGGATAATGTCTCCGAGGACGAGATCACCGAGCTCAACATTCCGACCGGCATCCCGCTGGTCTACGAACTCACCGCGGACCTGAAACCGGTCACGCACTACTACCTGGCGGACGAAGAAACTGTCCGCAAGGCGGCGGAAGCGGTCGCCAATCAGGCCAAGGCCAAATAGATCGAATTCCCTGGAGCATCCAAAACTCCGGGGAATTTTTTATACGTGTTTTATGCGTTTTTTTCTTCTTGAACTTGTAATGCCCAGGCGGGAGGTGCCTCAAGCCAAATGTATATGTAATAGTAAACTGGCATGGCGATGAATGGCATAAAGAAGCACCCAATGCCCAGGATGATCTTGACCGTATCAGCTGCCTTTGAATTTTTTATAACGTGGATCAAATAGAATGCCATCAGTACAAATTGGAGCAGTATGGTTAGGAGATGCAGGGGAAAGATGGCAAAAAAGGGGAGCATGAAAATCGGGAATTCTGTAGAGGACGCGTTTGCCATGGCTGTTGCTCCAAGGAACATACTGGAGAACATCAAGAGCCAAACTGCCAGGAAAAGTAAAGGATATAGAACAAGCCAGAGGGTTGCCAGTCCAACCAGGATTTTCACTGTTTTATTTAGTTTCACGGCACTGGTCCTTTCCGCATCAACCTTTTTTCTTCCCCAGCAGTGCCACCACCAGCGATACAACCAATGCCGCTCCGATAATGATACCCACTGCGGTTCCTGCCGAAGAGACAGCCAGCCCGGCAGAAGGGGTGGCCGTGGGCGGGATGGGCGTCCATGTGGTTGTACTTGTGGACGTCGGCCAGGGTGTAATGGTTGGGTGCTCGGTCGGAGTGCCGGTGGGCAGGGTGGGGGTGGCGGTAAAAGCGGGGCTGATGATGAGCACATCGCCGGGGTAAATATATGACTTTTCGGTCAGCCCGTTTAGCGCGTACAGGTCGGTTAGCGAGATATTGTAGGAAATGGCGATCCCGAGCAGGGTGTCATTTTCCTGGACGGTATAGGTCACCGACCCGTCGGCGTTGGGCGTATTGGGTATCATGGTGGCTACGGCGGTTTTGTAAGTGGGCGGCGGCGTGAACGGCACCGGGGTCCCGCCGGTGGAGAGACCGCAGTCGATCAGGTAGTAATACGTGTTCCCCGAGACTGCCACGCCCGCGCCGATCTCTTGCAGGTTCGGCGAGATCATGGTGTTCAGGTGCAGCTCATCCATCACGGCCCATTCATCGACCGCCTGTTCAGCGGTCATTCCGATTCCGGCAACAATGTTCTCCGAGAACCAGCCGCCCAGACTCAGGTCACCTGCCACGGCATACCCGGCTTGCAGGGCGCGCTGGTAGGGGCGCAGACCGTCCGCACTGATGTGCGTCCCTGTGCCGATGGAAAGGATGTAATCAGCCTGTTGCTGGGCGATCTGCATCAGGATGGAATTGGGTTGGTAGGCGGCCAGGCCGCGCTTGGCGCGCAGGGCGTTGACCGCGTCGATTAATTCATATGCAGTGGAGGAGACCGGCGCCGGGGCACGCGGCGATGCCAGGGATTTTTGCGGAACCAGCACAACGGTCAGGAGCAGGGTGAGCAGGAAAACGGTCAGGAGAAATTTACGCATGGGGCAATTATAACGTCCGCCTGCTGGACAGGCAAACGGGGATATTCGTCCGCACCCGAGGTGACATTGCACACGAATTGCCCAAAACTGCCGGAAGTAAAATATTCACAAGGAGTTCCCATGCCCATCTTCACCCCCGGCCGCCGCTGGCAGCCACCCTTCTATCCTTTCAAACGCGAACCGTTTGGCCGCCGTTTACTGGCATCCGTCGAAAAAGTGGTCAAAGGCCCGCTCTTTGGCTGCCGCATGTGTGGCAACTGTCTCCTGCAAGAGACGGCCTTCATCTGCCCGATGGAATGTCCCAAGGGAGTCCGTAATGGCCCCTGCGGTGGCTCGATTCCCGGCCAATGCTACGTGGACGAAACCCGCCCCTGCATCTGGTATGCCATCTATGATCGGTCCTTCCGGATGGGACGCGAGGAACGCCTGCTCGAGGTCTTGCCGCCGCTGGACTGGGACAAGGTGGGCACAGAGACCTGGGGCGACGTGGTCGTGCAGGTCAGGAAACTCGGTACGGGCAAGGTGGTACGCGGCTTGCTGGACCGGGAGCCGGCTACGCGTGCCCAAACCTGGGACTCCATCTTCCGCCCTGTCCGCCAGCCCGACTGGTGGCAGGGGGATGCGGTTTACCATGCGCCCAAGTCTGCAGAACCGGTCTCCGAACTCCAGCGGCGGTTGCAGGCCGGGGAGTTCGTGGTCACCTGCGAGGTCGCTCCGCCGCTGACGGTTTCCACCAACAAACTGTGCTCGAACGTGGAGATGGTCAAGCCCTACGTGACCGCTGTCAATTTCACCGACAGCCCGTCAGCCACGCCGCGCATGTCATCGTGGGCCTGTTCCAGCATGGCGGTCCAGCACGGCGTC
>CAZRCR010000428.1:0-3060 GCA_964598615.1 uncultured Anaerolinea sp. | reverse complement strand
TTCACTCCATTTCCAAAGCATTGGGGGTTTCTGCCTAAAAGAACAATATGTTCCGATTTTTTTACTTGATGCAATATCTCAGGGACGAATGATGACATACTTGGCTGGTATCCAGCCTATCCGATCATCGGGCAATCGAACTTGAAGCCAATCGGTTTGTCCAATCAGCATTCTCTCGTACAGGATGTGAATTGGCGTACTTTCTGCCAGTAAAGCAAAGATCGTACCTTCTGGTGCATCGTACACATAAACTCCTTTGCCTCCTGTATTGGCAATATAGGCCAATACTGCTGTAGGCGTGAATGTCTGGGTGGGCAAAGGCGTGACGGTTAAAGTTGGGGTGGTTGTTGGCGTTGGCGTTAAAGTTGGGGATGAAACTGGACTGGATGTGCGAGTTGGGGGTACAAGCGGGTCGAGACGTCGCCCGGGAACAATCAGCAATTCCAAGGCGACCGGTTTTTCCAGTTCCAGAGCTATTTCTTCCTGCAACTTGACCACCTGTTCGTAGGAGGGCGAGACGGTGGTTAAGATCGTGATAGATAGGTGGAGAACATCGTTAGATTGGTCTAGATTTACATCGAGAAGTTGAACATCTGGCAGCAGAGTAGATATTTCGGTCAACACGCTATCTTGCACTTGCTTATTGAAACGGGCTTGCCCTACCAACCGCATCGTGAGTATCACGAGCGGAATAGTTACAACCAGCACCAGGATAGCCGAGATGATCAGGCTACGTGGGATTCTGTGCCAGCGCATCTCCCGATTCCGAGGTTGAAATCCAAGGCTTACGAATACCAATATTCCTGCGAAAGAGATGGCTGCCAGGTTGGTTACGAAGAGCAGAGCGGCACCATACGCGACCTCCCAATGACCGGTAGAAATCCCAAGTCCGACTGTGCATAACGGGGGCATCAAAGCCGTAGCTATCGCCACACCTGGCAAGGCTGCCGAAATGCGAGGTTGCGCCAGGGCATAGGATGCCGCTGCACCACCTGCCAGGGCAATGCCCAAGTCAAAAGGACTCGGATGAGTGCGCGCCAGCACTTCGGCAGGCAGTTCCACCAACAGATCGAATGGCAAAAGTTGGGCCAATCCTCCCCATAGGGCGGATAGGGCTAGTGCCAGAAGAATGCCTTCTCCCAGTGCGAGGAGGGCACGCTCGAACATGCGCTCCTCAGCACCCACGGTCGCCAGGGAAAGTCCCAGGATAGGCGACATCAGAGGCGCGACCAGCATGGCACCGATGATGACAGCAGGAGAATCTGTGATCAATCCAAATGTGGCGATGCTACAGGAGAGCATAACCAGGAGGAAGTAGTCAAAACCAGGGGATGAAGCCTGGCTCAGTTCTTCCATAACTTCGTCCTTGCGTTCTTCGGAGATGGGTTGTAGCCATTTATCACGCATACAGTATCCTCGTCACTGTCTTACGGCGACACACCCTGGCTATACAAGAACCATAAGCCGCCGATGTAGACCAGGATCAGCAGGAATGCGTCAACCTCGATGAAGCCGATCCGTTTTTCCAACCGGGCCAGGTTGCCGATCAGTCCCATGCCAGTCATGATCAAACCCAGCAGGCCGACCAGAACAAAAGCCGGGTTGACCACACCCAGGAAACGTCCACCCAGGAAGAAGATGTCTGTCAGGCCAAGGGCCGCCATGTTAAAAAGGTTACTCCCGAAGAGATTGCCGACAGCCATATCGTCTGCGCCGTATCGGGCGGCAGCGATGGTTGTAACCATTTCGGGCAGAGAGGTGACTAATGCAACCAGAGTTGTGCCAACGAACGTTGTTCCCAGTCCTGTGATCTCCGCAATGCGGACACTGCTGTTCACCATCAGCGGTGTAACCACTACCAGGATTGCCGCAGCCAGGCCGAAGCCGATCAGCGCTTTGCGCAAGCTGGGCGTGCCCGGTGGCAATTCCGGCGCATTGGCTGGCTGTGGATTATTTGCAAGCGGGTTGGTCTGAAGCAGGCGGATGCTCCCAGCGTACACAGCGATCAGGATCAAACTGTCAACCCCGACCCAGCCTATTTTTAGATCAATGTCGGCCAGAATAAAGAAAGCCACCAACCCGATCATGAACATAGCCAGTCCACCCGAGAGGGCGTGTTTGAATGCGGCCTTACGCAGCAATCGCTGCTTGGGGTGCACCATATCCAGTACGGCCAGGAGCAGCATGTTGAACATATTGCTGCCCAACAGGTTACCAGCCGCCAGGTCCGGTGCGCCTTCCCGCAAGGCGCTGATGGTGGTCAGTACTTCCGGCAGGGAGGTCACTCCAGCTAGCAGAAGAGTGCCTACGAACATCCCGCCCAGTTTGGTGCGAACGGCAATCACATCGCCGTATTTCGCCAGTTGATTGGCCGCGAAAACAATCGCCGCGGCAGTCAGCAAGAACTGTACCCAGACCATGATGGTTAACCTTCCAAGGGTGGAAGCCCCTTCACGGTTGTCAGCGGCCAGGAAGCGAAAACACCTGTGTTGGGGGCATCCAAATCTCCAGTGATGGTTTCCGTGGCTTGCAGACAGGCATCTACCAGATTCTGTTTTTCAACGATCGCCAATAGGGTGAGATGACCTTTCTCAATGACACCTGAGGATTGGAAAACATAGCGCATGGGGATTAAATGCTGTAACTGTCGGTGGATGCCTGTGCTCTCTATGATGGTGGCCCCACGCACCCCGGCTGCATGCCAGGCTTGCAGAATAGCATCGAGTTGGTCTGGGTTGTCTAACACGAGGAATACCATGAACATATCAAACTCCTTTATTGACTGAGCCATGGGTAAGCAAGGATGAACAAAACGCTGGCTACCACACAGGTGACCAACATCACTGGTAAACCGCGTCGGTTCCACAACTTGACTGTGATCGGTGTACGCGTCTTTTCAGAAAGAGTGGCAACAACGATGTTGGCGGTTGACCCGACAATTGTGCCATTGCCGCCGAAACCAGCGCCAAAGGCCAATGCCCACCATAAGGGAGTAATCTGAACCCCGGCGGCCCCAAGCCCTTGAATTACCGGTATCATGGCAATCGTGATAGGAATATT
>CAZRCR010000427.1:0-3066 GCA_964598615.1 uncultured Anaerolinea sp. | reverse complement strand
CCCTGCCGTAAATTCTGCAGGGAACCTTATTATATCGCTCTCCTACCGGCCGGAGCGTGACGCGATGGCGTCATACGCCACCATCAAGATGGGCACCAGGATCAACCCGTTTAGCAAGTTGGGGATGATCGTCGGCACGAAGTTGGTGGCGATTGTGGTGGGAACATCCACGCCGGATACCCAGATCTCGGAGGCGGCGGCCACGGCGGCGGCAATGAGCACACCCAGCACGACAAACACCTCGGCTTTGAAGATGTTACCCCAGCCTTTGAAGCCTTTCAGGCCGGCCAGCACCGTGAAACCGGTGACGAAACCCATGATGCCGTTGGCCAGATCCCACCAGGGCCAGAAGCCGTATCCGGAAAGCAGGTCTCCGATGATGTTGCCCAGGAAACCGGAGATGAAGCCCACGATCGGGCCAAAGGCCACACCGAAGAACAACGGAATGGCCACAGCCGGGCGGAAGGACACGTTGCCTGCCGACGGGATCTGGATGAAATTGGTGGCAGTGGCCAGCACCGCGTAAAGCGCCGCGCCGATGGCCGAATAGACCACCTCACGAGTCCCGAACTTCCAAAGTTTCTTCATTTCTTCCTCCTGTAGAGAATAGGGTTGGATAAGACTTCCGCTTTGTTAAACTCGCAAATACTGCGAGAGTTTCGGCATTTTTCAACATCGTAGTGACGACATAAGTCGTCAAAACAGCGACTACACGTGCGCCAGCGCTTCGGCACGCAAGAACCGCCCGGTCTGAGACAGGCACTCCTGGTTCAGGCGCAGGAGCGAAGTGGGCAGCACCCGGCAGCGCCGCAGCAGGGCTTCGTCCCGTAGCACTTCCTGCGGGGTACCATCCGCCATGATCTCGCCGCCGTAGAGCAGCAGGATGCGGGTGGCATAGATGACCGCCAAGTCCACATCGTGGGTGATGAAAATAACAGTATCGAACCCCGGCATTTGCAGGATCGAATCCATGAAAGCCATGTAATTCCAGTAATCCTGACCAGCGGTCGGCTCATCCATCATCAGGATGCGTGAACGCATCGCCAGGATGGAGGCAATGCTGATGCGCTTTTGCTGGCCGAACGACAAGGCCAGCGGCGGCATGGCCATCTCTTCTTTCAGATGAACCGTCTCGATAGCCCAGTCCACATTCTTTGCGATCTCGTCGGCTGGCATTTTCAGGTTCTTCGGCCCAAAGGCCAGTTCCTCCGCCACGGTGGGAGCGAACAACATCTGGGTGGGACTTTGGAACACGTAACCGATGGTGTGCGCCGCCTGCGCCACGGTGGACTGGCGCGTGTCCTGCCCTTCGAGCAGCACCCGTCCTTCGGTGGGTTTGAGCAATCCGAGGGCATGTTTGACCATTGTCGTCTTGCCGGAACCGTTATGTCCCAGCACAGCGATCACGTCACCTTTGTAGACCGAGAAATCGAGGCCTTTCAGGACCTCGGGCATGTCCGCGTTATAACGGAAGTGGACCCCCTCGAAGCGCACCAGCGGCTCCTCCCGGACCCCGGGCTTGACTGCCGGTTCGTAGACCGGTTCCGGGTCCCGCGCGGCGCGCTGGACGACCACCTGCGCCGGGAGCTTGATGCGCCGGTAATCCACGGCCTGCATCAGCCCGTCCACATCGCCCTGATACGCAATGCGGCCTTCGTCCATGTAAAGGACCACATCCGGCTTGATCTCCAGCACATCTTCCACACGATGCTCCACGAGCATGACGGCGATACCTTCGTCGGCGAGTTGGCGGAAAACGCGCAGGGCTTCATGGGCGGAAGCCGGGTCGAGACTGGCCAACGGTTCATCGAGCAGGAGGATCCTGGGTTCCATCGCCAGCACCCCGGCCAGGGCGATCTTCTGCTTCTCGCCGCCGGAAGTGCCAAAAGTTTCCCGGTCACGCAGGTGCAGGATGCCGAGCCGGTCGAGCGCCTTTTCGACGCGCGGGGTGATCTCGCTGCGCGGCAGGCCAAGCGACTCCAACCCGAAGGCCACCTCGTTGAGCACATAACTGCCCAGGATCTGGCGTTCCGGGTCCTGCAGGAGGGTGCCGACCATCTGCGAAATGGACGCCATGTCCAACTCCCGCACCGGCTTGCCGAACAGGCGTATATCGCCCGTCATTTCGCCCCTGTAGGTATGGGGAATAAGACCGTTGATGCAGCGCATCAGGGTGGTCTTGCCGCAGCCGGAGGAACCGGCAATCAACATCACCTGTCCGGGCTGGATGGCAAAACTGACGTGACGGATGGCATCTTCATCCCGCCGCCAGTAGCGGAAGGTCAGGTCTTCGACAACGAGGGGAGCTTCAGTCATGGACATCGAACGGGGATTTACCAATCTGAGGAAATGGTCCTTGAAAAATCTATTCCCTATTCTACCGCAACCACCGCAGGATTTTACGAGTTGGGCCGCTTTTCATAGGCCGCCGCCATGCCGCCGGAGGACGTTTCCCGGTAAATGGACGGCAGGTCGTGCCCCGTCTGGCGCATGACCTGGACGATCTCGTCGAACGGGATACGGTGACTACCGTCGGTGAACAGGGCATAGTCGGCGCAGGCCTGGGCGCGCATGGCGGCAAAGGCATTGCGCTCGATACAGGGGATCTGCACCAGACCCGCCACCGGGTCGCAGGTCAGGCCGATGTGGTGTTCCAGCCCCATCTCGGCAGCATATTCCACCTGGCGGATGGTGCCGCCCAGGAGTTGGACCACCGCCCCGGACGCCATCGAGCAGGCCGCCCCCACTTCCCCCTGGCAGCCCACAGCCGCACCGGAGATGGAGGCGTTGTGCTTGATCAGGTTGCCGATCAGGCCGGCAGTGGCCAGCGCCCGCAGGATGGACTCTTCCGGGCAATCGACCGTTTCAGACACGAAGCGCAGCACTGCCGGGAGCACGCCCGACGAGCCGCAGGTGGGTGCTGTAACGATCACCCCGCCCGAGGCGTTCTCTTCGGCCACTGACAGGGCATAGGCCGAAAGCAGGCCGGGCGTGTGGAAATGCTCACCTGCCATGCGCGCCTTGCGGTAGAACGACCAGGCTTTGCGCGGCAAGCCCAACCCGCCG
>CAZRCR010000426.1:0-3069 GCA_964598615.1 uncultured Anaerolinea sp. | reverse complement strand
ATGCCAACATCGTCCCTTTCCTATGGAGCGGCATTTATTTCACGGGGCACCTTGGCAGTCGCCTTGAAGCAATGGATGTTTGTGAACAAATGGCCGCATTGGAAAAGCAGTTTAATCTCACGAAGCGGGAACTGGAAATACTGGCCTTGATGCTGGAAGGGAGAAATAACAAGGAGATCAACACCCTGCTTTTCATTTCCTACCATACGGTCAAAAATCATGTCACCAGCATCTATCGCAAGCTTGGAGTTCGCAATCGTTACCAATTGATCCACCGGGTTGCCAAACAAAACCGATAGCCGCCGCTTTAAACCCCATGCGTCGATCCCGCAACGAAACTCGCATCCGGCCAAAGCAACCAAGCCGAACGCCGCTCAGGCGCTCCCTGACCAGGCGCTTCAGCTCCTTTTCTTCTCCGCTTTGAGAGGGTTCTCCTGGGCCCGCTCGACGACGCGGCGGGAGATGCCGGCGCGGGCGCGCGGCCGGCCTTGGTTGACGGCTAGAATTTCAGGTCGAAGCCGGTGTTGAGGATGTGCAGCGGCTCCTTGCCGCTGGAATCCTGGCGGGATGTAGCTGAGGGTCCACTCGACCTGCCGGGAGAGGGGGAACGCCGTCCCGGCGTAAACGCGGTGGCTGTTGACCTTGCCCTAGCGCAGATTGGCGAAGGGCTCGACGGCCAGGAAGGCCTTGAAGGTCCGCGCGCCCAGGGCCAGCTTCTGGACCAGACGCAGGCGCAAACGCAAGTGGTCCTCGGCGAGATTGTCCTCGAACACGCGGATCTCGTTGCGCGCCCGGGCGTCGAAGCTGAGCGTCTTGGAGAGATCGACCTTCCAGCCCGCCTCCAGGGTGAAGCGGTTTTCCTGCAGGCTGGCCGGGCTTTTCCGCGTCGTTTCCCGCAGGTAGAAAACGCCGACGTAGAGGCGCGGGCCGAGCAACCAGGACGCCCCGCCGCACGCCCCGCAATCCTCCTTCAGCTCCCAGGCACCCGCCCCCCATCCGGGGCGTCGATGAAATCCGCCAGCTGTTCCCGCAGCCGCTTGTGAAAGCGGTAGCCTTTCCTTTTCAAAATGGAGAATTTCGCGATGTAGGAGTATCCGCCCCGCAACCGGCCGTCGTCGCCAATGATCTGCCAGTCTTCGACCGCGTCCCGGTGAATGCGCATGCGCGCCGGATGCTTTTTCGCTACTTTTCGGTCATGGCCCACAAGGGAAACGTCAAAATGGTCCCGGTCGAATCCATGGACGGATCCCCAGACGTGCACGGCATCGTTGGCGTCCATTTCCAGGGCGAAGCGGCATAAGGCGTCATCCACGTGATTCCGGACCTGCTCCACGAAGTACGGGAGCGTCTGCCGCGCCTGGGTGACTGATGCCCGGATCTCCGGCTCTTCATCATCAATGGGGTATTCATCGATATCCGGCCCTTCGTCGCGGATCCATTTTATGCCCATAAAAATGAACAGCGCCGACATCAGGCCCTGCCCCGCATAGGGAATCACGCTACGCAGCGTGAGGTCCGCCAGGGAGAGCTTGCTTTCCACGACCTGCCAGACAACCGCAACGGCCATGAGCAATCCCACCAACAGGGCCGCCACGCCCGACGCCACGCTGGCTGCGCGGCCAAAGCGGGACCGGTCGCGCAGCCGCAGGATGAAGAGGGGCAATCCCAGCAAAAGCAGCAGCGCCAGCAACCCGCCCAGCAGCTGGTCCCAGATATTCATGTCGATGTTCCTTGCCCATCTAGCCGGTCCCCTCCGAGCCGTGAGGCCGCCCGCCAGATGGCGCCATCATTTCCCGCCGCCGGGATCATCCCTTCCATCGATCAACCTCCACCCCCATCATACGGATGGTTCTTTGTAAGAATCGCCATTCGACCCAATAGTAAACGCCGAAAAACAAAGCGACCATCAACGAGTACACGGCCTTGGTTGCCGTATCCTCGGGCACTATCAAGACGCTGGCAAAGACAATCAAGGAAAACAGCAACGGGCCATATGTCATCTTCACGGCCATGCGCGCGCCGCCATCCCGTTCATTCACGCCCATGACCCCAAAGATGCTGCCCATGCTGCGAAGATGGGGCGGGGGAGTCGGATACACCACCAGGCTGCCCTTCCGGGGCAGCCTTTTCATCTGAATCTTGGCAAGAGAAGGACTTCCCGTAATGGCATATCGCCGCAAGGTCGGCAGCATGTTCAGATACGTCTCTAGATAGTCTGGCTTTTCCTTCACCAGCAATTCACATATCCAGATTATTCCTGCCGGCAGGATCAACGATTCTACACCCAAAAAATTCCCCCCACTCCAAGAATGGTCGCTTGGGCCGGAAAAGGCATTATCCGGGATTTCCCATATGACCCGATCCAAGCCATTTGTTCCATCCTCTCCTGATTGGATTTTATTCCAGATTGATGTCGTCCAGGACCTGAACCTTGGTCCGGCCCAAGTAAAAATGTTTGCTGACGTTTTCGCCTCTTGCCAGCACGGCCATCCACTCACCTCCCCAAAACGGCTCTGCCGCCGCTCATCACCGAAGTATAACGACAGAATTACCGCTCGTCAACGGCTTGTACTGGGCCACTACATGGTGGACGCCTCCTGGTGCTTGCGGGATTGTTTTTTTCGGCAGCACAGCTCATGGGGCGTCAGATAGCCCAGGGCCTGGTGGGGCCGGATATAGTTATACTCGTAAGCAAAGCGCTCCAGTTGACGATTCAGCCTGTCGACCTTCAGATCGAGGTCCTCAACCTCATAAAACTCCTCCCGAGCCGTCCGGTTGGCTCGTTCGATATGCCCGTTCAGCTCGGGGCATCTCGGGGGATTGACGTACAAGGGTAACTTGAGGGTCTGGCAGGCCTTCTCGAACTGATCCTTGAACTCCGAGCCACCGTCGATCTGGATGGCTCGGACTTGGAACGGAAACTTCTTCCTCAGGTAGTGCAGGAAGTCCGCTCCGGCGGTGCTCGTTTGTCGACGATAGACCCGGGCCGCTTGGAACCGGCTGACCATATCTACGGCGCCGAACTGGAAACGGACTTCGTTGGGACAGATCCGGACCTGGAGAGTATCG
>CAZRCR010000425.1:0-3087 GCA_964598615.1 uncultured Anaerolinea sp. | reverse complement strand
GCGAGGGATTGGTGGTGGAACTTTCTGACGCCATCGCCACCGGCGGGATCGACCTGAACGATTTCTATGCCGCGCCGCTTGATCAGTGCAAAGTCGGGGACCAAATCTGGTGTCTCCCCTGGGGCACGGATATTTACGCTCTCTACTGGAACAAGGATGCCTTCGAAGCCGCCGGGCTTGACCCGGAAACACCCCCGCAAACCCTGGAAGAATTGGAACAATTTGCCGAACAATTGACGGTGGTGGCGGATGATGGCACCATCGAACAGATCGGCTTCATCCCTGATCAGGCCTGGGGGCATACCGACCTGTATGCGCGTATGTTCGGTGGCTTCTGGTACAACGAGGATGGCACGGAACTGACCGCCAACAGCCAACCGATGATCGATGCACTGACCTGGCAACAAAAATTCTACGACAAGTACGGCTACGATAATGTTCTGGCCTTCGCCACCGGCTTCGGCGATCAGTACATGTCGCCGGACTACCCGTTCTATACCGGCAAACTGGCCATGTATGTAGACGGTGAATGGCAAACCGGCCCCAACTTCATCAGCGCCCTTAAGCCAGAACTGAACTACGGTGTGGCAGCCTTCCCCTATCCTGCCGACCATCCGGAACGCGCCAATACGTCGGTGGTACAGGGCACCGTGGCAGTCATCCCGGCCAACGCCAAAGACCCGGATGCTTCTGCCAAACTGCTGGCCTGGATCATGAGCCCCGATATCGTGGCCGAAGAAATGTGCGTGAATGCCAACCTGCCCACCAGCAAGATCGCTGCCCAGGATCCGTGCTTCACCGAAAATCCCAAGTTCAAGGTCTTCATGGACCTGATGGCTGACCCGAACGCGACGTACGTGATCACCACTCCGATCTCGCTAGAATTCAATGACGCCTATGGGTTGGTAGAAGAGCAAATCTTGCATACCGGGGCTGATCCCGCCGAACTGCTCAACCAGTTACAGGATGAATTCTCCCCGAAACTTCAGGAAGCGCTGAACCCATAAACCCCTTTCAAGAGAGGGCGGACCTTGTCCGCCCTCTCCCCCGCCCCCGGCTCAACTACACATGGTTTGTATGGGCCGGGGCCGGGGAACCGATCCTTGCAGAACGGAGATGCGCATGTCAGAACTTTTGGAACTCAAGAACCTTTCGAAAAAGAAACGCGAGCGCGTGGCATGGACGCCGCGTACCCGCAAGAATTTCCAACTGGGTATGCTGTTTATGCTGCCCTGGTTGATCGGGTTCCTGCTCTTCACGCTCTACCCGATGGGGATGTCCCTGGTTTACAGTTTTACAGAATACCATGCCAACAAACCGTTAATTTGGAACAATTTCCAGAACTATGCCAACATGTTCACCGACAAGGAGTTCTGGCAATCACTCTGGAATACGCTCTATATGGTCATTTTGGGCGTACCGGTCACACTCTTTGCCTCTTTCCTATGTGCAGTCCTGTTGAACTTAAAAGTACGCGGCCAGTCCATCTACCGCGTCATCTACTTCCTGCCATCCATCGTTCCCACGGTCGCCAGCACTCTGCTCTGGCTGTGGATCCTGAACCCGCAAGCAGGCGTGATGAACACCCTGCTCGGCTATATCGGCATCGACGGACCCAACTGGCTGAACAATCGCACCTGGTCAAAGCCATCCCTGATCCTGCTTGGTTTATGGGGCATGGGCGGAACGATCGTCATCTACCTTTCAGGCCTGCAGGATGTATCGGTCAGCCTGCTGGAAGCCGCCGAACTGGACGGAGCGACCTGGCTCCAGCGGCTGCGCTATATCACCATCCCGATGGTTTCGCCCATCACCCTGTTCAATCTGATCACGGGCATGATCGGCATGTTCCAGTATTTTGCCCAGGCATACGTATTCCGCGGCACGGAGGGACTAGGGTCGCCGCTCGGCTCCACCTTGTTCTATAGCGTGTACCTGTTCCAACAGGGCTTCCAATACCTGGACTTCGGCTACGCATCTGCCATGGCATGGGTGTTATTCTTCATCATCCTTGCCTGCACTGTCCTGATGCTGAAGGTCAGCGACCGATTCACATACTACGCAGGGTAACGCCATGACACTCAAAACCGCCCCCCGCTTCAACGATGAATTCCGCCAGGAAACTGCACAGGAGCGCAAGAACCGCCTCCTGAACCGGAAAGTACGCAACTTCTTCAAGTCGCTTGGCAGCCATGCCATCATCAACTTCGTGGGATTGTTCTTCCTCATTCCCTTCCTATGGATGCTCGTCACAGCTTTCAAATCCAGCCAGGATGTGTTCCATACACCCCCACGCTGGCTGCCCTATGACAATGTCCGCGTGGAGGTGAATGGTGAGGAACTGCCGCTCTATAACGTCCAGACTCCCGAAGGGATGCGCCAGCTCGCGGCGGTCAAGATCGAGTCCGGCGTGGGAACCTTTGTCGACCCAGAAAACCCTTCGGATGTGATCGAAGTCGAGATCCAGCAGGGCAATACAGTGCTCGCCGAAGCCGTCATGCACGTCAGTTTTCGCTGGCAGAACTTCATCGATGCGATGGAGCGTGGTTCCCGACCCGGAGTGGGAGCCAGTTTCTGGGTCTATTTCAAGAACAGTCTGATCATCGCCTTCTTTACCATCGTTGGCACCCTGGTTGCCAATACACCGGTAGCCTACGCGTTCGCCCGGATCAAGTTCCCGGGGCGCGACATCCTGTTCATCTTCGTTCTCGCCACCATGATGCTACCCTACCAGGTCACCATGATCCCCCTGTACAAACTCTTCAACGAGGTCCTGGGCTGGGGCAATACCTTCCTGCCGCTCATCATTCCGGCCTTTTTCGCCAACCCGTATGATGTATTCCTCCTGCGTCAGTTCTTCCGCACGATTCCTGAAGAAATGTGCGACGCAGCCCGCGTGGATGGCGCTTCGGAATGGCAGATCTTCACCCAGATCGTCTTACCTTTGTCCATTCCTGTGCTCGCCACGGTAACTGTTTTCACCTTTTTGTACGCCTGGAACGACTTCACCGGCCCGCTCCTCTTCCTGACCAGCCCGGATAAGTTTACAATGGCACTTGGTTTGCGTGATTTCCAAGGTCAAAAAAC
>CAZRCR010000424.1:0-3087 GCA_964598615.1 uncultured Anaerolinea sp. | reverse complement strand
GAGCCTTGTCCATGCCGAGGGCGAACGCAACATGGCCCTGCGGGTCGAGATCCACCAGCAGGGTACGCTGCCCGGCCAGGGCTAGTCCGTGGGCAAGGGTGACGGCAGTTGTGGTTTTTCCAACGCCGCCTTTTTGATTGGCGAGTGTGAGAATGGTCATTTTTCTGTCCTTTTCGAAATCGAGAGAAAGAAGGGCGGTGGTGAGCCTTTCTAGGCTCACCACCGCCAAAAGCACAAGCTCATCTCGTTCCTCGGGACCGGACCCCCTACTTTTTTACTGCAACTTGACTGCAACAAATTATAGAACGTATGTTCTTTATGGAATATTTTCCAACCAAAAACCCCCAAATATGGGGGCTATGGTCTTGCGCACTACCAGATATAGGTGGGCCCGGTTGGATTCGAACCAACGACCAAGCGATTATGAGTCGCCTGCTCTAACCGCTGAGCTACGGGCCCGGAAGTACAAAGTGCTCTGGTATCATGTGTCACGGTCTGACACTGGAACACATGACACAAGAGCACTTTTCGTCCAGAGCGGGCGACGGGATTCGAACCCGCGGATATTAGCTTGGAAGGCTAATGCCTTACCACTTGGCGACGCCCGCATCGAACCGTTATTCTACCGTGAGGGGCGCAGATGGTCAAGCAACTTTTTCCAACCCGTTCAACCTGTGATATACTCTCGCCCCATGACGACCGTTAGCAAGTTCCTCGTCGCAATTCCCTTTCCCACAACCACTCAGTATTATTATCTGTAGGGGCATTTTCAGCGCTTAACCGCGCGGAGAATGCCCCTTTTTCATACCTGCTCCCGGCTGACCTGCCGGGAGCGTTGTCATATTTGATTCCATCATTCAACCCAAAGGAGAAAAGAGAAATGAACGTCAAACTGTCCAACGGCAAGGTCATCCCCATGGAAATGCACAAGGTCAAGATCGTGCAACAGACCAGCCTCCCGCCTGTCGGCCGCCGCTTGCAAAGTATCGAAGCCGCCGGGTTCAATACCTTCCTGCTCCGCTCGCAGGATATTTTCCTCGACATGCTGACCGACTCCGGCACCAACGCCATGAGCGACCGGCAGCTTTCGGCCATGATGATTGCTGACGACGCCTACGCCGGGAGCGAAAGTTTCTTCCGGTTGCAGGAAGCCGTCGAAGATGTGCTCGGTCTGCATTTCGTCATGCCGGTCCACCAGGGACGCGCCGCCGAGCACCTGCTCGCCAAAACATTCGTCCGCCCGGGGGATGCGGTGTTGATGAACTACCACTTCACCACCTCCAAAGCCCATGTGGAACTGGCGGGTGGACGCGTGCTCGAACTTTTCGGCCCTGAAGCCATGGTGACCGCCAGCGACAACCCCTTCAAGGGCAACCTCGACCTCGGACGATTGGAGGCCGCCATCCACTCCATTGGGGCGGACAAGATCGCCTACGTCCGTATGGAAGCCACCACCAACCTGATTGGCGGGCAGCCTTTCTCGCTGGCGAACCTGCGCCAGGTCCGCGAAGTGACCGCCGCCCACAATATCATGCTCGTCTTCGATGGCAGCCTCATCTCCGAGAATGCCCACTTCATCCATGAACGTGAATCAGCCTGTGCGGGCATGTCCATCGACGAGATCATGAAGGAAATGATGGGGCTGGTGGACATTCTCTACCTGTCCGGGCGCAAGAGCGCCGGGGTGCGCGGCGGTATGATCGCCACCAACCGCAAGGACCTGTTCGACCGCATCCTGCCCTGGCTGCCGGTCTACGAGGGCTTCGCCACCTACGGCGGCATGTCCACCAAGGAGATCGAGGCGATGGCGGTCGGTCTGCGGGAGATGACCGAGCCATCCATTGCCAGCAGCGGAGCGGACTTCGTCCGCTACTTCGTCGAACGGCTGGTCGAGACCGGCGTGCCGGTGGTCACTCCTCCGGGCGGACTGGCCTGCCACGTGGATGCCATGCGCTTCCTGCCGCATGTGCCGCAGTCCGTCTACCCGGCCGGAGCACTGGCCGCCGCTTTCTACCTGACCTCGGGCGTGCGCGGCATGGAACGCGGCACCATCTCCACCGACCGCGACGCGGCCGGGAACGATACCCTGGCCGACCTGGAACTGCTGCGTCTGGCAGTGCCGCGCCGCACCTACACCATGTCGCACATCGAGTACACCGTGGACCGGTTGACCTGGCTCTTCGCCCACCGCAACCTGATCGGCGGCCTGCGCTTCGTGGAAGAACCCCCTGTACTGCGCTTCTTCTTCGGACGTCTGGCTCCGGTGGATGACTGGCCGCAGCGCCTGGCTGCCGCCTTCCGGGCCGACTTTGGAGACGCAGTGTAGGTCACAATATTCGCAGCATACGACGTACACAGAAAAAAACAGGCCGGGTTTCCGGCCTGTTCACATTCCAGGAAAACTACTTCTTTTTGGGTTTTTCCCCTTCTTCGCCCACCATCTTTGCCACATAGGCGCGCAATTCCTCCGCCGCCACCTGGTAAAGCCTCTCGGCTTCCTCTTGCGCCGAGATGCGTTCCCCGGCAGGATATTCCCCGGCCAACGCGTCGAGCAGGGACAGGTGATCATCCAGCGTGAAGCCGTCTGCATCAGGCGCGGCCTGGATGCGCTCAAGCCAGGCTTTGGCCTGTCCATAGGAGGCTGTGTTGCCAATGACGTGTGTTTTTTCCAACCGCACTTTCGGGTGGGTGAAAACCACCCCGCCCTGCACCAGGCTCCCGGTCCCGGCCACCCGCTCGGGAAGATAAGACTCAACCACCTTTTTGCGCGCCAGCCAGGTATCATCCGGGGCATCGGCACAGGGTACGGTTTCGCGGCGGCTGCGCACCTGCTTCCAGGTCCCATCCTGCCTGACGATCTCTCTATTCCAATTACGCGTCTCGAACAGCCACACGCCCGAGGGACCTACCACGGTCAGGCTCGAACCGCCCCCGCTCACGGTCAGTTAATCGTGCCGGAGTTGACGGGAGAGCAGGGTCGGGAAATCCATGGCATGTTTATCGGCAGACTCGGCCAGCGCCACGGACGGAGCAGCCAGGGCATCCCACCAGCGGCGTTCGAGCACGGAAGCGTTGACGGCCTCGCGC
>CAZRCR010000423.1:0-3088 GCA_964598615.1 uncultured Anaerolinea sp. | reverse complement strand
CCCTGTTGCACATCGATGATCAGCAGGGCGGTTCCGGTCCGGGAAGATACGGGATTTGCTGCTTCCATGCTTTTGTCTCCTTTCGATTTATGTTTCCTCGAACAGGTGCTTGGCGCGGTTCTTGCGGCATTTCTGTGGGTTGAAGATGCGCCCGTTCATGGCAATATAAACGCCATCCGGCAGGGCAGACAGTCCTCCCAGTGCCACACCCACGTTAAAGACTGCGTCACTGGACTTGAAACGCGCCGGCTCCATGGCACCGGTCAGGATGATGCATTTGCCAGGGATACCGTCCAGTGCTTTCCCTGTTTCAACCATTGTGTCGGTGCCGTGGGTGATGAGGATGAGCCGGTTGGGATCGCGTTCCACTGCTTCGCGTACTTTCTGGCGGTCATTATCATCCATGTCGAGACTGTCCTTGCGCAGCAACGACTCGACCTCGTACTCAAAAGCGATGGGTAGCCCATCCAGGATGTCGCGGATGCTGGGAAAACCCACCTGGTACTCGCTCAGGTTGTCGAAATAGACCTTGTCGATCGTGCCGCCAACAGAAAAGATTTTGATCTTCAATTCGAGTTCTCCTTGGATATCATGTGTGCTTTTTGACGAATTCGCCGATGCGCTCGATGGCAACCTGCGCTTCAGGAACATAGGGGACGAAACCTTGGAAAACGTGCCACATCCCATCCCAGACCTCGAAGTAGTTGATCACACCAGCCGCGTCGAGTTTGGTGCGCAGACGGAACGAGTCATCGTAGAGGATCTCTTCGCTTCCTACCTGGATCAGGGTGGGCGGCAGGCCGTGATGATCGGCAAACAGGGGCGAAATATAAGGGTGTGTGGCAGGCTGTTTGCCTGTGTAGGCATCCACAAGCCAGTCTTCGCCTTCCAGTTGTAGCACCGGGTCGCGCGCCGCACGGGTATGGATGGACTCGCCCGAGAAAGTCAGGTCGGTCCAGGGAGAAAGCACAAACAAGGCCGCGGGTAGACGGTCGTGGCGGTCGCGCAGGGAGAGAGCCGTTGCCAGGGTCAGACCCCCGCCGGCTGAGTCGCCGCCAATGGCCATGTGTTCGGGGCAGTAGCCTTGTTCGAGAAGCCAACGCCAGGCAGCATTGGCATCATCCAACGCGGCAGGGAAGGCATATTCCGGGGCGAGACGGTAGTCGATCAACAGCACGCGGGCACGGCTGGTGCAGGCGATCCGACCTGCCAGTCCGCGGTGAGTGGTGGGCGAGCCGATCGTGTATGCACCACCATGCAGGTACAAAATGGCGCGGCCGGGCTGCACGTCATCAGGTTCGAGCCAGTCGGCAGGCACGCCGTTGACGGAGAGTGTGGTCAGCGAGACGTTGCGCGGTACGCGGATGGCGCGCCGGGCGGCCGCGTCGAACCGGCGGCGGCGCACCTGGATCGAGTCATGCGAGAGCAGGGCGTCCTTGGCGTCGCGCATGATGGTATGGATGATACGACTGCGGAAACTGGGCATGGATACCTCTAGAAAATATAGGGAATAAAGAACCGGGTTCTCTGTTTATACGCGTCAAACCCGGGCAGGGTTGCCAGCGATTTCTCTTTACGGAGCATGTTCGGCACCCAGAATGTACCGATGAACAGTGCCAGTGGGATGAATGCCAGCCAGTTCATTGGCAGGATGGCAAAGGCAAGGTAGATGAGAAATTCGCCGAAGTAATTGATGTTCCGTGAGAGCGACAACATCCCATCTGCAACGAGCGTGCCGGGGCGCAGTTTCAGACTGGTGAATTTCTGCATATCGGCTGTAAATGTGAAGAAGACTCCGAACAGGTTGAGTGAAATGGCAAGAGCCAGCAACCAGGGCGGAGCCTGGACCTGGAAACGGGTCAGCAGGTAAGGCGGCACCCAGTAGAGTGCCAGGGAAAGCCAGGACACGATCCCGAACCAGAGCGGAATTTTACGCTCCCACGAAGCATCCGGGAAGAGGCGGCTTTTCAGCACCCACAGGAAGCCGTACGTGCCATGCAGGGCAAGGTAGACCCAGGCGGTGGTGTTGTCCCACTGGTGGAAGTAGGCCATCATGGCCAGAATGACGAGAAAGGTGATGCCTTTGTTGGTATCGATAAAGGTTTTGAGCTTCATTCCTGGCGGACTCAAGTCCGTGCTCCTTGGTTCAGGGTACGATGGTCTGACCCGAATCCGGGTTCACCATCAATATAGATGTATCCACGGCCTCGAAGTCGTTGCCGGTCAGCACATCCAGCAGGTGGAGCATGTCGTTGTTGAAGCGTTCGTCGGGAGCGCCGTTCACATACCAGTCCGAGCCGTTGTCGGCCAGAACGATGCCGTAGACCTGCATTGCTCGCAGGATGACCCGTAACTCCGCCGGGAAGGGAGTGATGTTGTAATCCGCTTTCAGGCGGAAACGGGCGCCCATGGGCGGGATCTCTGGCGCATTGTCGTCTGATGTCAGGTGACGGGCAGGCCAGATGTAACCGTTGGTGTTGCTGGCAGTGAAGCGCAGTGCATGGTTGATCTCGCCTGCGGCGATCTCGTCGTAGCGGACCAGCCCCGGCAGGATGGGCAGACCGGCCGCATCGGCGGAGGTCCACCCGGCGGGACGCAGGGCGTTCGAGTTCAGGTCCCAGACCGCACCCGATCCGCCGGTCCACGCGCTGCCGTCATTGCTGGCATCGTAGGTTTCGTAAAGAACACAGTTGACCGTGTCCACAACCAAAATGTGGTGGTCAGAGCCCCATTCCCGCTGGCAATCATCTGGAATGGGGTAGGGACCCGGGTCAGACTCGTCTGGATAGTAGAACTCGAAGGTATAGAACGGGGTGGATGCATCTGCCAGGTTGTAGGGGATGCCGATGGGACCGCCATCCCACGTGCCCGAGCCGAAGTCCATGTGGAAGCCGGTGTCGCGCCCGATGCTGTCCACCCAGGCATCGGAGTACGGGCTGACAGGAAGAGTATCTACCCTTGTGTTCCAAAAGTTATCGGCGGGGAACATCGAACAGCCGCCCAGCAGGACCGTGGACGGTGGACCATCGACCGTGGCTTGGATCGTTGGGACCGGCTCACTGGTTTCGTCAGTGGGCTGGGGTGTGGC
>CAZRCR010000422.1:0-3095 GCA_964598615.1 uncultured Anaerolinea sp. | reverse complement strand
ACACAAAAGCATAACCGAGAAAGGTCACTTTTTACCTACTTTGAGAAAGCCCTAAAGCAAGCCTACTTTTTCTTGCCTAGATCAGATAACAATCCCATCATCTCCTCCTCTTCTCCCTTCTGGTTGCTGAAGTACTCTGTCATAAACTGGCTGCGTCGCAGCCGTAGCGCCATCGGGGCGACCTCGGCCAGGTCTTCCGGCATGACCCTGTTCCGGCCATCGGCGGCAGCATAGGCGCGCGCCGCCTCGAACCAGGTGATCTCGGCCCGCAGACTATCGATGCCCATCTTTTGGACAAGTTGGATGGCATGTTTTGCCACCTTGTCGGGGATGGTCACATTTGCCAGTTGCACACGGGCGGACTGCACTTCCTCCGCCGCGGCGATGGTTTCCTCGGCATAGACAGCTGACATGTGGCGCGGGTTGGAGAGATACGCCTGCACGCGCCGGTAAGCTTCCAGACGCTCACCGCTTTCTTCCAGGCCACGCACCAGCACGCGCAGCCCGAACCGGTCCGGGATCTGCGGGCGGAGTTTCCCCTCCTCGGGGTTCATTGAGCCGACCAGCACGAAGCGTGAGCGGTAGGTCGCCGAAACCGGTCCGCGACGGACGGTGTAGCTGCCCTGCGCCGCGGCGTCGAGGATGGCGTCAATGATCTCGTCGGAGAGCAGGTTGATCTCATCAATGTAGAGCAGGTTGCGGTCGGCCTGGGCCAGGATGCCGCGGCGCACGCGCAGTCGTTCGTGCGTGATGGCGGCGCGTTCGTCAATCCCGCCGACTACATCCTCCAGCCGGGCATTGAGCGGCAGTTCGATCAGCCGCACACGGTCCGGGGCTGAAAGCGGCTGGCCCTCGGCATATTTCTTCGCGCAATCCGGGCAGACGGCGTCCATGCCGCCGGTTTCGATATCTTCGGGTAAACAGCCGTAGTAGCACAACGAGCGTTCAACTTTGGGAAGCAGGTCCAGCAGGGAGCGGACGGCGGTGGTCTTGGCGGTGCCGCGCGGACCGACGAGCAGGATGCCTCCCACAGCAGGATTTACCAGCCCGAGCAGGAGCGCCAGTTTCATTTCCTTTTGCCCTACGATGGCCAGGAAGGGGAAGGGCAGGGCCTCGGAGAGACCGGCTTCCTCCGGCGCGGCATCGGCCAGGGATTTGCCGGAAACGTAGTCTACGAGCTCCTTGAGACTGCGGAAGGAATGCCCAACACGTTCCTTGGGTTCACTCTCCTCCGGGGTGGCTTGCGGGGTCAACTCGTCTGCGTTCATAGTTTCTTTTCCTTACTTCCCGTTCAATTCCACCCGGCGCTTTTGGCGTGCGTGTGCCGCTTCCAGACGGGTCTGTTCCTCGGGCGTTTCTGCTATTAGCGGAGGCACCTGGGTGGGACGGTCATTCTCATCGATGGCCACAAAGACCAGATAGGCCGTGTTGGTCTGGATGCGTTCCCCGGTGATCGGGTTCTCGGAGGTCACTTCCACGGTCACTTCCATCGAGGTCCGCCCGGCGTAGGTCACTTCGGCGTTGAACAGAACCAGGTCGCCGATGTGGATCGGGTGGTGGAAAACCATCCGGTCGATGGCTACGGTCACGGTCCGGTGGGCGGCGTGACGGGTGGACGCCAGCGCCCCGGCTTCATCCACCAGTTTCATGATCCAGCCGCCGTGCACGTTGCCCTGGCTGTTGGCGTGTTCGGGCTGCATCATCTGCGCCAGTTGGATGCGCGAAGCACGCATTGGTTTGGGCTCATGCGTATGGGGCATCAGTCCATATCCTCGCGCTGTTCCCCGGCATCGAGCGTGTGCAGGCGCTGCGGTTCTTCGAGCAGTACATCCATCATGCCGAAGCGCAGGTCGCCCATCTGCGGCGCAAGCGGGGCGGAAGCCGGGACCGACAACCGCGGCGGGCGCGGTGGCGGAGACTTGCGCGCTTTCAATGTGGCTGTGATGCGCCTGCGGACGATGCGCGGCTCAGCGGTCAGTTCGCCGACGAAAAAGCCAAGCACCGAATAGACTTGGCGGTCGGCGGTCACCCAGCCGATCCATTCGCCGAGCCGGTTGTACAGGTAAGGGTAAACGAGGAATGCTTCTGCGTCGCCGCTCGAAGTGTAGATGGGGATGATGGATCGTTGTGTGGACATTTTTTCTCCGTCTCAGTCGATGGCCGGTTTCTTGTCAACATCATTATACGTCCAATAGCGGTTGACGAAGAAATTCCACAGCATTACCACGCCCACCGCTACAGCCAGGGTCAGGTTCTTGGCCAGGAAATCGGGCGTGAAGATACCCAGCCCCAGGCGCTCGAACAATTTCAACATGGGCGGCTCCCCGAAGTGCAGGATGGGAAGGCGGATCGCCACCCCGGCCACGTTGACCAGGAAGAACATTGCTAGCTGCCGCGCCAGCCGACGCGAACGCGAATCGGGATAGGTCCAGTAGCGGTTCCACAGGAAGTTGCTGATCACAGCACATATGAAAGAGATCGTCCCGGCGATGGTCAGCGAGATGCCGGCGAGTTTGGTCAGCAGGTTCATTACGCCGAAATCGACCACGGCGCCAATGATGCCCACGACCATGAACTTGAGGAAACGCGTGCGCTCACGCGGATCGGTCACGATACTCATCGGACCTCGGTCCGGCCGCGTTTATCACTGTGGAGTGCCGCGGTGCCTGTCAGGTGGGCGGTTATGAGAGTGCGAATGTGCATGAAGGAATCCTGATTTTGGGATTTCCCGGAGTTGTGTTTGGCCGGGAGCAGTGTTTATTTCCAACCGATCCGGCTGGTGAGACCGTCGCCTGTCACCTGCTGGTATTCGCCGCTGGCGGCGTCCACGATCCACAGGTTGCCTTCGTAGATGACGGCCAGGAAATCACCGCCATCCTCGAGCAGTTCCGGTGCCCAGACGGGGGTCTGCGGCTCCAGACCGGTCTGCCCTTCGGCGGGGAACAATGTTTGGGCGTCTGTTCCATCCAGCGCAGACACCATCAACCGGTAGCGGCTGGTGGCGGATTGGGCGGGGAAGATGGCTTGCAGGTAGGCCAGGCGATAGAAACTTGTCCCGGCTTCATCATACCGCAGGGACGAGGCGGTTGGATAGG
>CAZRCR010000421.1:0-3101 GCA_964598615.1 uncultured Anaerolinea sp. | reverse complement strand
GATTGTTACTGATTTTCACACTGGAGAAATTGTCTGGGAATCAAATCCTTCCGACGATTATTTCGATAATGTTATCAGTTGGTCGCCAGTTAACGCTTCTTATCTTGCGATTGTTCAAGGGAAAATAGATCAGAGTGTTGAGTTTCCAGTCAAAGATACAACTCTGAGCGTGCTCGATATACAGACCGGGGAAGTCATTGCATCCCATCAAGGAGATATTGGTAATTTAGTATGGTCACCCGATGGAACAAAAATTTTGTACGAAAATGCTTTACAACGGTATTGGAATTTCGGCTATGGGTTTACCGGGGCTCCGTGCATTTTTAACATTACAACAGGAGAAAACAGCTGTATTTGGAATATTCCCAATGGTCCTGTACCAGCCGGACATTCCTTGCTGACGACCGCCGATTACCAGTGGAGTCCTGATGGTCAATCCATATTTTTTATTTATTACTTTGGGTCTCCAACTGGAACAGCCGGAAATATTTGCATATACAATCTATTGGATGGCACTATAGATTGCCCAACAGAAAAATTGCCTGAATTGCCAGGATGGAATGATGATTGGCTCCTGTGGTGGAATGAATATAGTTGGAGTATCCAATCATATGATTTTTCCCCGGATAACAATTTTATTCACTTCTGTGTTTCGTCAAACTCCCTCTTGAGTGACAATCAGACTGGGCCATCACGAGATGGTTTAATCGACTTCGAAGGCACAAAAGTTACTCTTTGGGCAGGGCAACTCCTCGATGGAATCCAAAAATGTTCTTGGGGAGGAAGCTGGCGTCCCCTGCCATAACCAAAAGTCCCGTTTTCTTCAAGAAAGCGGGACTGATTATTATTTTCTCGTCAACTGTACTACAAGCGTATCCAGGGCCAGGTCGAGTGCGACCTGGCTCGTTTTTGCCCCCTCGTCGATCTCCAGCAATCTGTGATAAATGGCTTCCAGTGTTTCCAGCGAGAAGCGCTTGGCTTGGTTGGTCACTTTCTGGGCGACGAACTCGTGCAGTCCCAGCGCCTTCTGGACTTCGGACACGCTGGCATTCGCGTCCAACAGTTCGCGTGCCTGGAGCAACAACCGGAACTGGCGGATGACCATGCCCCACAGTTCGAAGGCTTCTTCATCCTCCAGCAATTGGTGGAGCACGTGCTGTGCTTTGCGCCCATCACCCTGACCGAGGGCATCCACCAGTTCGAAGACGCTGCCCTGGGCGCTGACGATGCTGACCTTTTCCACGTCTGCCATCGTGACCGGGCGGTCGAAGTTGACGTAGGTCAGGAGTTTGGCAAGTTCCTGGGCAGCGATGCGCGTGTCCTCGCCGACCATCTCGGAGAGACGCGCCGCCGCGTCGGGGGCGATCGCCCCGCCCTGTTTTTTGGCCTCGCCTTCGATCCAGCGCGGCATCTCCCAGCGTTTGGGCATGTTGTAGACGTGCACCCCGGCCTTCGGTCCGGCCGCGGCCGCCCATTTGACCAGCCAGTGGTCCTTTTTCAGTTCCTCGAACTCGGCCAGGGCCAGGTTCGTGGTCGGCGGGAGGTTGTCCAGCAGGTCGGTCAATTTCTTGCGGCCATCTGGCGTGTTGAAAGCGGAAATGGGATGCAGGAGCACCGCCACCCGGCGCGGAGCCAGGAACGGGATGGCATTGGCGGCAGTGTTGAAGGCTTCGAAGTCCAGACCGGCGCGGCCATCGAAGCGGGCAATGTTCATGTCCGCGGTGGACGGGTCGCCAAGACCGGCGCACAACTTCTCGATGTGAGCGGCGATGGCGAACTCGTCGTTGCCGTGCAGGAGCAGGACGGAGGGAGTTTCTGACATTATTCAGCGGGTTTGCGGTCGCGTGTCTGGACCTGGTGCAGGGAGAACCAGCCGAAGCGGATCGGGGTGACCTTGACAACGGTCAGACCCTGCGGATCGCCGGAAGTGGTGATGCGTTCCTGAACCTTGCGTGCCAGCGGCTGGCTGGCGATCAGCCCCAGGGTGACCAGTACGATGACGAAGGGCAGGCGCTCCACTTTCTGGCGCAGTTTTCTGGCCCCGGCCAGACCGAAGAAGGCCAGCACGGCCGCCACTGCCCCGGAGACGACATAGTTCGTACCGCACCCGGCATGCAGGGCAAGGCGGCGCTCGCCGCTGTTCATGCGCGCCAGCGCCAGGGCGATAACATCACGCAGATCGTCAGTGGGAATATCGCCAAAGATAAAGAAGCCGCCGGGATGGGAAATCCCGGACAACATCCGGCCCGGGAAGCGGCCAGCTAGCAGGTTGAGGGTGGCATGTTCCAGCCCGTGGTTGCGGCGGATAAGGGAGATGGTGGTGTTGTCGAGGATACTCATGGCAGTTTCCTTTTCTAGGCTTCTGCGACCTTGCGGCCTTTGGGCGCTTCGCGTTGGACACCGAAGGCCAGTTCCAGCGCCTGATAGAGAGAACGGGCTTCAACCACTTCGATCTCTTTGGGCCAGGGTTCGCCCTTGCGCAGGCGTTTGGGTACGATGGCGGTCTTGAAGCCCAGCTTGGCGGCTTCGCGCAGGCGGACGGGCATCTGCCCGGGCATGCGCAGTTCGCCTGCCAGCCCCACTTCGCCGATCAGGACCGTATCGGCCTTGACAGGCAGGTCTTTCATCGACGAGGCCACTGCCGCGGCAATGGCCAGGTCGGCAGCCGGTTCCTCGACCTTCAACCCGCCCACCACGTTGACGAAGACGTCCGCCTCGGCCAGTTTCAGACCGACGCGGCGTGACAGAACAGCAGAGAGCATCAACAGACGGTTGTAGTCCACCCCGTTGGGGGTGCGGCGGGCATTACCGAACTGGGCCGCGCTGGTGAGCCCCTGCACTTCCACCAGCAGAGGGCGTGTCCCTTCCATCGTGACGGCGATGGCCGATCCAGCGGCGTTGACCATGCGCTCAGCCAAAAATGCCTCCGAGGGGTTGCTCACTTCAGCCAGGCCGCGCTCGACCATCTCGAACACGCCCACCTCAGCGGTGGCGCCGAAACGGTTCTTCACCGAACGCAGCAGGCGATAGGCCTGGAAGCGGTCGCCTTCGAGGTAGAGCACCGTATCCACGATATGCTCCAGCACGCGCGGTCCGGCAAT
>CAZRCR010000420.1:0-3106 GCA_964598615.1 uncultured Anaerolinea sp. | reverse complement strand
CGACACCCTGCTCCTTGCAGAAGGCCACCAACAGCCTGGAGACCTCCGGCCGCCTCCAGCCCGCCAACCATAACGAACAAAGATGCAAAAAAGATGAGTATGCTCCATTCAATTCGAGCAAACATCTTCTTGACATCCGGCCTGATCCAGATCATAGCTGCTCCCGCAGAGGCCAGGGCGATGAATGCCGGGCTAATATGCAGGAAATGCGACAGGAAGAAAAATATGATGGCTACGCCCAAGACAATCAGGACCCGAAATGCGGTCTTACGGTCATCCAGTGCCTCCGCCGGGTTCAACTTCATCACGGCTTTCATATTTTTGGGCCGCACTGCCAGTTCTCGGCGGAATAAATACCGGAGCAAGAATAATGCCACCAGCCAGGCAACCAGAACGATTGGCAAAGCATAGATAAGAAAATCCAGGAACGAAAGGCCAGCGGCAGACCCGATCATCACATTTGGCGGATCCCCAACCAGGGTGGCTACCCCGCCTGTATCTGATAAAAGCGCCTCGGTCAGCAGATAAGGCGCGGGGCTGATGCCAAGGATCTCGCAGATCAGGATAGTCACCGGTGCAATCAAAACCACTGTAGTGACATTGTCCAGGAACATCGAAATGACTGTGGTTACAGTGCCCAGAAGCACGAGCAAGCGCACAGGCCTTCCCTTCGATACTCGTCCTGCCCAAACAGCCAGGAATTGGAAGAAGCCGGTGGGTTCAAGCAAGGCCACCAGGATCATCATCCCAAGCAGCAGGCCAAGGGTATTGAAGTCCACCGCGGCGATTGCCTGGGCTTCGGAATAGAATCCCAAAAGCTTTCCCAGGGCAACCATCAGCGCTGCCCCGGCAATCCCAACGATGGTACGGTTGATCTTCTCCGAGAAAATCAAACCCAGGCTGATAAGAAATAAGATTCCGGACAGGATGGAAGCGGCAATCATTGGACTTCCTCCCCGGGCCATAGTGACAGAACCGCCGTTCCAATATCAACACGCGACACGATCCCAACCAATTCTCCTTTCTTATTGACCACCGGCATATCGGTCAAGTCGTGCTGAAGCAATAGAGCATAGGCGCGCAGCAAACCGCTGTTGTCGCTGATGGTCATGACTGGTTGCATTTGCATAGTCACTGGCATGGCAAGCCGGTCTGATGCAGGACGGGTCGATTCAACCGCACCGAAATCATGGACAAAATCCAAATCATCCACCAGATTTATAAAATCGGGCAATTCCAGAGAGAGTAAATCTCCCAAGTGAAGGATGCCGATTGGTTTTCCTTCCTCCCCGACCACCGGCAGTAGCCCGACGTGATGCTTGACGAAAACCGCGGCCGCTTCTGAAATCAAGCACGTAGACGGGATGGAAACAACATTTGATTTCATGCAATCTCGTATTAGCATTCTGTCTCCATATCGAAAAACAAAATCAACCGCGCATAAGCGGGCATCCGAAAGCAATTTGTGTAATGGATAAGAAAAATGGAAAATCAGGAAAGATTTCCACCGGTGGATTCGCGGACCAATAGCGTGGGCCGGAGAACCACCTGGCGTTCGGGGAGTGGCTGTCCCTCGATTTCAGCGATCAACATCTTTACCAGCTGGCATGCGATCTCATAAACAGGGATATCCAGCGAGGTCAAGGGGGGTTCCGTGAATTTTGATATTTGCACTCCATCGAAACCGGCAACGGCCAGATCCTGACCGACTTTCAAGCCTTTTTCGTGGGAAGCGCGCAGCACTCCGAACGCCGTTTCATCGTTGATGCAGATGATCGCGTCGGGCGGATCTGGAATGGACAAGAGCCGTTTTGTGACCTGGTAACCACTGGAGCTGGTCAGATCAGAGACCATGGCAAGATTTTGATCAAAGGGTAAACCAGCTGTCTTTAATCCCAAACGGTACCCAGCCATCTGGCTCGATTGACTCTGCAGGTTTTCTGGTCCACCAATGCAAGCAATGCGCTTGAAGCCGCGGCCCAGCAAGTGATCGATCAGTTCGGAGATAGCAGACTCTCGATCCAAATTGATCCTCGGAAAATTAACAGTATCCGAAATACTCTCAAGTGCGGTAAAAGGCATTCGTTGTTCGTTTAAATATTCCAGACGCCAATCCTGTACCCGCAAATGGGTCAGGATGAAACCATCCACTTTACGCCCCTGGACCCAACTTCTGTAGATCTGTTGCTCTGAATCGTCCCCGGGAGGAGCAATGGAGATTAAAAGGTCAAATGGGTGACGAGCCGTCTCGTCTCCAAGTCCAGCGATAAATTCTGTGAAGAATGGATCGGCAAAGCGGGGAGTATTGGATGGCAAGATGTAGCCTACCGCGTCAGCCTTCTGACGGCGAAGTTGACGGGCGGCCCGATTGGGGATATAGCCCATCTCCCGTGCAGTCTGTTTTACCCGTTGCTTCGTCTCTTCGGAAATATCTGGGTAGCCGTCCATGGCGCGCGAAACCGCCCCAATGGACAGGTTCAGTTTCTTGGCAATATCGCGAATGGTAACCGGCATTTTTCTTTCGACTGACTCTCGTTAGCTATCATGCCGTCAGTTTTTCACTGACAGCCCACAAACGTTCCTGGATCTCCCGTTTGTAAGCATTCTTGTTGGCTTTCACGGCCAGGTTGGGACCATCCCAGTAACCGCCGGTTTGCTCCCCGGCAATAGGATCCGCAGCCAGCCAGACATAGGTCTCTGCCATTTTTTCAGGAGTCATGGAGAATTTACGCTTTGCCTCGTACATCTTGAGCATCCACTTGGGTAAGTGTTCGAGACGCTGATTGGGGATCGCCACGTTTCCCACGCGCACGCAGTGCACGCTAATACCTGCGTCTTTTAATCGTTCCGCGAGTGCGAAAGTAAACATCACTTGTGCCTGCTTGGAATGATAATAAGCGTGCTGCATGCTGAACCTGCGCTCTCCGTTCAAATTGTCAAACTCGATATCGAGGAATGGGTAAGTCAGAAGCCCTTTACTCGACACAGTGATGATACGGCTGGGAGCGCTGGTTTTTAGCATGTCCAGCAGCAAGTGTGCCATCAAGAACGGGCCCAAATGATTGGTGGCAAATACAGTCTCAAACCCGTCTTCAGTTAGAACCGG
>CAZRCR010000419.1:0-3109 GCA_964598615.1 uncultured Anaerolinea sp. | reverse complement strand
GGCGAACGTGCCCACAATTAACCAACTGATCCGCAAAGGACGCCAGTCCAAAAAAGTCAAGAGTAAGGCTCCGGCGCTGCTGTACACTTTGAATACCAAGAAGCAGCGTCGTGTGCGCCAAGCCAAAGGTGCCCCGCAAAAACGCGGTGTTTGCACCGTGGTCCGCACCACTACCCCCAAAAAACCGAACTCGGCGTTGCGCAAGATTGCTCGTGTGCGCCTGACCAACGGCATCGAAGTAACCGCCTATATCCCAGGCGAAGGTCATCAGCTTCAGGAGCACTCCGTTGTGCTGGTGCGCGGTGGTCGTGTGAAGGACCTGCCGGGTGTCCGCTATCATATTGTGCGCGGCTCGCTTGACACCACTGGCGTTGCCAACCGGAAACAGGGTCGTTCCAAGTACGGCGCGAAGCGCCCGAAAGAAACCGCCAAGTAATTATTGATGGAGTATTAAAATGCGTCGAGCAAAACCAGAAAAGCGTGAAATTCTCCCCGACATCCGCTATAACAGCGTGACTGTCCAGACCATGATTCACCACATGCTCCACCGTGGCAAGAAAAGCACGGCAATTGGCGTGATGTATGATGCGCTGGACATCGTTCGCGAGCGCAGCAGTAAGGATCCGATTGAGGTCTTTGATGCTACTCTGAAGAACGTCTCGCCTGTTATGGAGGTCAAACCCCGCCGCGTGGGTGGTGCCACCTACCAGGTCCCGATGGAAGTTGCCCCGGCCCGCCGTATCAATTTGGCGATTCGCTGGGTGCTTGATTCCGCTCGTGCCCGCGCTGGCAAGTCGTTTGCCGAAAAACTGGCTGACGAATTGATGGATGCCTATAAGAACGAAGGTGCCTCCATCCGCAAGCGCGAAGAGACCCACAAGATGGCGGAGGCCAACCGCGCCTTCTCCCACTACCGCATGTAGTTTGCGGTCTCTGAACCTTACCAAGCAGGCAGTATGACACGTGCGTTCCCGCTCGAACGGTATCGAAACATCGGCATCATTGCTCACATTGATGCTGGTAAAACGACTACCACAGAGCGTATTCTTTTCTATACCGGCAAGACTCATCGCCTTGGCTCTGTGGATGATGGCACAACCGTCACCGACTGGATGGAGCAGGAACGTGAGCGCGGTATTACGATTGTTTCCGCGGCTGTCACAGCCGAGTGGAAAGGCTATCAGGTCAATATCATTGATAAGCCTGGCCACATTGACTTTACGGCTGAGGTGCAGCGTTCATTACGTGTGCTGGATGGCGGCGTGGTTGTTTTCGACGCTGTCCAGGGCGTGGAGCCACAAAGTGAAACGGTCTGGCGTCAGGCCGATCGCTATGGCGTGCCACGCATTTGTTTTGCCAATAAGATGGACCGCGTTGGTGCATCCTATGAGCGTACGATCGAAACGATCAAACAGCGCCTGGGAGCCAACCCGATTGCGATGCAATTGCCGATCGGCTTCGAATCATCTTTTCGCGGCATTATTGACCTGATGACGATGAAAGCGGTCTATTGGGAAGATGAAATGGGCCGCGAGCCGCGTGAGGAAGAAATACCCGCGGACCTGAAGTCGGAAGCCGATGAGCGTCGTCATACCATGGTTGAACGCATTGCAGAGCTTGATGATGATCTGACAGTCAAGTATCTGGAGGGCGAAGAGATCAGCAATGATGAACTGAAAGCTGCTCTTCGCAAAGCTGTGTTGACGAGCAAGGCTACCCCTGTCTTCTGCGGAAGCTCGCTGAAGAACAAGGGTGTACAGTTGGTGTTGGATGCGGTAATCGATTACCTCCCCTCGCCGAAAGAGGTTCCCCCGGTACATGGGATGGACCCGCGAACGGAAGAGGATATTGAACTGCCTCCACAGGATGACGCTCCCCTTAGCGCTCTGGTCTTTAAAATTGTAACCGATCCTTATGTGGGACGTTTGGCTTACTTCCGGGTCTATTCCGGGACATTGAGCCAAGGCCAAATGCTGACGAATTCCACCAAGGGAAAGCGTGAACGTATTGGTCGTCTGTTGCGTATGTATGCAGATCATCGCGAGGATGTGACCGAGGTCCGCGCCGGAGACATTGCTGCCGCTTTGGGTTTCAAAGAAACCTTTACAGGCGACACCTTGTGTGAGAATAAGTTGGTTGTCCTCGAGAACATTACCTTTCCTGACCCGGTTATTTCGGTCGCTGTGGAACCAAAGACCACTGTCGATCAGGCCCGGATGGGTGAGGCCCTGCGTAAACTCTCTGAAGAGGATCCCACATTCCATGTCCGTTCGGACGAAAACACTGGCCAGACGATCATTTCTGGCATGGGTGAGCTCCACTTGGATGTGATCGTGGATCGGATGATGCGCGAGTTTCGTGTACAAGCTAACGTGGGTAACCCCAGGGTTGCTTATCGTGAATCGATTACGCGGCCCGTTGCTGAGATTAATTACAAATATGCCAAGCAGACTGGTGGCCATGGTCAATATGGACATGTGGTCATCAAGCTTGAGCCTGGCGAACTTGGTAGCGGTATTGTGTTTGAGAATAAGATTATCGGCGGTGCCATTCCAAGGGAATTCATTCCCGCTGTGGAAAAAGGTATCCGGGAAGCCGCCGAAAGCGGTGTACTCGCCGGGTACCCAGTTGTTGATATCAAAGTTACTCTGTTCGACGGTTCATTCCATGAAGTAGACTCGAATGAAATGGCCTTTAAGATGGCTGCAACCTTTGCCTTCAAGGAAGGCGTCCAGAAAGGTGCACCAGTCCTTCTCGAGCCGGTTATGAAAGTGGAAGTTGTGGCTCCCGAAGAGTTTTTGGGCGACATCATTGGAAGTCTGAATAGCCGCCGGGCAACTATCCGTGGTATGGAAATGCGCCAAGGGAATGCCCAGGCTGTCAATGCGGCTGCCCCTATGGCAGAAATGTTCGGTTATGCAACCGAATTGCGATCCTCTACCCAGGGCCGCGGTGTGTTCTCGATGGAATTCGAACATTATGCGCCTGTACCGGAGTCGGTGGCGCGTCAAATTCTAAACTCATAGTTTTTTAGAAAAAAAAGGAGATTATTCCATGGCGAAGCAGAAGTATGAGCGGACGAAGCCGCACATGAACGTAGGGACCATGG
>CAZRCR010000418.1:0-3113 GCA_964598615.1 uncultured Anaerolinea sp. | reverse complement strand
CGGTCACCCACGAAGCGCACCTTGTTGTCCAGCGAGAACATATCCAGCGGGCCGGGGATCGGGTCGCTTTGACCGGCAGTGGAGTAGACCACGCGGGGAATGTCCTGCCAGGTCAGCACGGCGGCCACGCCGGGCAGGGCGCGTGCTTTCGATGCGTCGATGCGTTTGATGCGGGCGTGGGCGTGCGGCGAGTGCAGCACTTTGGCGTGCAGCATTCCTCGTAACTCGATATCGGCGGCGAAGGCGGGTTTGCCCTGCGCCAGTTTGACCGCGTCCAGTTTCTTCTCGGGTTTGCCCACGTTCTGGTATTGGGATACTTCGGGGGCAAGAAGGATCTTGGGTTGTACCTGGGTGGCGACTGCCGGGGAGTCGGACAGGGTTAATGGTTCATGGTTCGCGGTGGATGGGGTCTCGCTTTTCTCTCCACCGACCACCAGCCAGCCTCCATTTTCCGATGGCGGGATTTCTCCTCGCATCACTGCGGCTGCCCGCAAGATGGCCTGGACCGGCTTCGTATAACCAGTACAACGGCACAGCACACCGGCAATCGCTTCGCGGACCTCGGCCTCGGTGGGGTTGGGATTCTTATCCAGCAGGGCCTTGGCAGCCAGCAGTTGGGCGGGCGTGCAGTAACCGCACTGGATCGCCCCGGCCTCGATAAATGCCTGCTGGAGGGGGTGCAGGCCCCCGGTCCGCTTCCAGCCCTGTTCGGGGTGTTCTCCCAGGGGCTCCACGGTGGCGACCTTGTGACCGGCCGCCTGCGCGGCCAGCATCAACCCGGCGTTGACGGGGCGTCCGTCGAGCAGGACGGTGTCCGCGCCGGTCAGTCCCTGTTCATCCCCAAATTTGACGCCGTGGAAGCCGAGCCGCCGCAGGGCAGCAAGCAAGGTTTCGGAAACGGCGATTTCGATGTTGTGTTCCGTACCATTGATTGAAAGTTGGAGATTCATAGGTACTCCTTTTGGAAAAGGGGTGGAGATCAGGCCTTTTTCCCGGCGAACTTACCGATCAGCGCACTGATGCCTACCAGAAGCAGGCCAATCGCAGCCACGAACAGGGCCTGGGCGACAGACAGGAATCCCAGGAATTGCACGGTGAATTCTGGCAGTGTCCAGGTGACCAGATAATTGTTGACAGAGAAATGAAGCAAAGCCGGGATGGCGAGCAGGTAGAGCGTGGCCCAGACGAAGCCCAGAGCAGCCCCGGCTGCGGCTTTGGCTCCCTTGCTGAAGGAACGCTGCACCAGCATGACTCCCAGCCAGGATACCAGCATGGCGATGGCGGCGGTGACGGCGATATAGAGGATCAGTTCCATTTGGCCTGGCACGGAACTCAACCCGTAGGAGTTCTGGTCCAGGATGGCATAGCGCAGGTTGAAGAGCGCCAGGTAGACCAGCGCCCCGGCCAGCGGCCAGAGTGCCTTCTTCTCTTTGCGCAGGAAGAGCACGTACGGCGGGAGGATCACAAGCAGCAGGGAGATCATATTGCGCCAGACGCGTTCGCGCGCCAGACGACCCGTGCGGGCCAGTTCCATTGCCAGCTGCGTGGACGAGATGACGGCTTCGCTTTCGGTGATCTCGGCTGTTTCGCCGATGGCGGTCGTGTAGGCGCTGAACAACTGCGCCTGCTGGTCGGCCGCTGCAGATTGGATGACGCTTACCTGTTCGGGTTGAACCGCCAGCAGTTCGAGCAGGGGCAAACCCTGGTTGGATGCCGGGAGGTTGGTTCCGAGCAGGACTGCCAGGGTGGGGGCCACATCCACCATGTAGATGTCATCGTATTGTCCGGGCAGGATGCCCGCTCCGACCGCCACAAAAGGTTCGACCATGGTGATGGGCTCGTTGCCGCCATGACCGCCCTGGTCGATCTGGCCGTGGTCGGAAAGTATGATCAGGGTATCCTGTTCCAGGTCGAGTTGGGAGGCGATCTCGCTGATCATGGCATCCGCGCGACTGGCCGCCGTGGTCCAGTTTTCGGAGATGGGGCCGCCCTCGTGGTGCCCGGCGTAGTCCACCTGATCGATGTGGATCAGGATGAGCTGGTAGTCGCCGGTCAGCCAGGGCAATGCCGCGGCCACCACTTCTTCGTCCGCGGCGTTATCTTCGCCGGGGGTATAGAAGCCGGCGTCCACGCCGCTGCTGGCGAGCATCTGCTCGAACCATGAATAGCCGGAAACGGCAGTGTTCAGTCCGGCCCGGTCGGCGGCGGCAAAGATGTTATCCTGCGTGAAAGCGCGGACGTTCTCCTCGTCGGGCGGGTTCAACTGTTGTGCATCGTTGATATCAGGCCACGCGCCGGTCAGGATCGTTGTCCAGCCGGGGGCGGAGAAGGACGGCGGGCGGCTGAGCATGATCGCGGAGGCCCCTTCGGCGCGCAGTTCGTTCAGGAACGGCATCACGGTCGCATCGGCGGACGTATCGTAGCGCAGAGCATCCACCAGCACCAGCACCACGCGGCGGGTGAGCGGTTCGCCCAGGTCTGCACCGGGAGCGAGGTTGGCGTCTTTGATCGGCGAGCGGTAGCCTTCCAGGGAACTGATCATCCCGGTGGCCCAGAAATAAGCCCCCACTGCCAGCAGCGGGAGGAAAATGATCCCCAGCACGAACCAGTTGATCTGCTTGGACTTCTTTCTACGCGGATTCTTCATTTTTCTCTACCATTTCTTCTCGGAATTTTTGCCGCAGGGTATCGAGTGGATGCCTGTGGCCGTTCTCTTCGTAAAGCCAGGCGTCCCAGCCGTTGGCAGGGGCGTTGTGCGATAACTGTTTGGCAATGGCGTGGATCGACCCGGTTGCGCCGTTGCATTGGATGTGCCCATTTGCCAGGATGACGGCACTGACCGACGTGTCACGGGCGAAGATAAGCCGCTGCCCCGGCTGGAGCAGGCCGGATTCCAGCAGCGCTCCAAACGGGACCCGTTTCCGGCCGCGCGGTTCGGGGAGTGTCAGCGCCGCCTCGGGCGCGGGTTGGACGGCGGCAATGCGCTCCTGGGCCACTTTGACGTACTCCGGGTTGCGCTCGATGCCGATCCAGTGGCGCCCCAGTTTCTTCGCCACGGCACCCGTGGTCCCGGTCCCAAAGAACGGATCGAGCACTATGTTGCCGGGGTTGGT
>CAZRCR010000417.1:0-3126 GCA_964598615.1 uncultured Anaerolinea sp. | reverse complement strand
CGGGCCGTACAAGAAGTACGTCGGAAAGAACGTGACCGTCCCCAGGCTGGGCCGCGAGATCCCCGTCAGCGCCGACGATTCCGTGACGCGCGAGTTCGGCACTGGCGCGCTCAAGATCACCCCCGGCCACGACCCGAACGACTACGAGATCGGACAGCGCCACGGCCTGCCGGTCCTGTCCATGCTGGACCGGGAAGCAAAAGTGACTGCCATCGGCGGCCCATACGCCGGTCTGGACCGGTTCGACTGCCGCAAAAAACTATGGGCCGACATGGACGCTGCCGGTCTGGTCATCAAGGAAGAAGCGTACACGCTCAACGTGCCGCGTTCCCAGCGCGGCGGCGAGATCGTCGAGCCGATGGTCTCCGAGCAGTGGTTCGTCAAGATCCAACCGTTGGCCGAGGCCGGGCTGGCTGCCGTCCGCGATGGGCGCATCACCATCATCCCGGAACGCTTCGAGAAAGTCTATTACAACTGGCTGGAAAACATCAAGGACTGGTGCATCTCCCGTCAACTCTGGTGGGGACACCGCATCCCGGTCTGGTACTGCGCCGACTGCGGCAAGCAGACCGTCGTCCGCGAAGACCCGACCGAATGCGCTCACTGCGGCAGCAAACACATCCACCAGGACGAGGATGTGCTTGACACGTGGTTCTCCTCCGGCCTGTGGCCGTTCTCCACGCTCGGTTGGCCCGAAGAGACGCCCGACTATAAGTATTTCTACCCGACCACCATGATGGAAACCGGCTACGATATCCTGTTCTTCTGGGTGGCGCGCATGATCATGGATGGGCTGGAGTTCACCGGCAAGGCCCCGTTCGAGACCGTCTACCTGCACGGTCTGATCCGTGACGAGTTTGGGCGCAAGATGTCGAAGAGCAAGGGCACGGGCATCGACCCGCTGCCAGTCATGGAAGAGTTCGGCACCGATGCCCTGCGCTTCACCCTGCTGGTCGGGTCCACGCCCGGGAATGACACCAACGTGTCGTTGAAGAAAGTGGAAGGCAACCGCAACTTTGCCAACAAGATCTGGAACGCCGGACGATTCGTGGTCTCGGCCATCAACAGCTTGCAGACCGCTCCCAGCGGGAACGCGGACTGGACCCTGGCCGACAGTTGGATCTGGGCGCGCCTGCACCAGGTGGTGCGCGAAGTGGAGCGCCTGTTCCAGTCCTACCAGTATGGCGAGGCCGGACGACAGATCTACGAATTCTTCTGGTCCGATTTTGCGGACTGGTACGTGGAAGTGGCCAAGCTGCAACTGGCCGAGGGCGGCATGCGCGCCTTCCTGACCGCCCAAACGCTGGCGCGCGTGCTGGATACGTCCCTGCGCCTGCTGCATCCCTTCACCCCGTTCGTGACCGAGGAACTGTGGGGCCACCTGCACAAGGCCCTCAACGGTTCCGTGCTGGCTGAAGTGAGCAAGGACTGGCCCGAGGCGCTGATCGTGGCTCCATGGCCGGAAGCGCGTGCCGAGGAAGGCTGGGAAACCGGCAAGATGGCAGACTTTGCCCTCCTGCAGGAGATCATCCGCTCCATCCGCAACCTGCGCGCCGAAAAGAAGGTTGCCCCGGCCAAGCGCATCACCGCCACCATTGTTGGCGGAGCGAAAGCGGATTTGCTCACGGAACAGTCTACGGTCATCGCGTCATTGGCGGGGCTTGACCATTCACTGTTTACTATTCACCAATCACTCCCGTCCAAACCGGAGAACTCCATTGCCTTGGTTGCTGGTCCGGTGGAAATTTACATTCCTCTTTCCGGCATGGTCGATATGGACGAGGAACGCGCCCGCCTCGAGAAAGAGCTGGCCGGTCTCGGGTCCCAGATCGACCGGCTGGAGAAACTGCTCGGCTCGGACTTTGCCAACAAGGCCCCGGCAGCAGTTGTCCAGAAGGAACGCGAGCGTTTGGCATCCCTGAAGGAAACCGCCGAGAAGATACAGGCACAGTTGGGATAATCCTCCGGAAGCGTGCGAGGAAAATCCTTTCAAGGTAAAATGGTCGTGACTTGTCACGACCATTTTGTTTCAAGGAGATCGCATGGAGAAGAAACTTGCTGAACTGAAAGTCCGCCTGGCCGAAGTCAATGACTTGAGCGCAGCCGGGGCGGTTTTGGGCTGGGACCAGTTGACCTACATGCCGCAGGGTGGGGCTCCGGCGCGCGGCCGCCAGTTGGCTACACTGGCGAAGGTGGCCCAGGAAAAATTTATCGACCCGGAAATCGGAAAACTGCTCGATGACCTGCGCTCCTACGAGGAGAGCCTGCCCTTCGAAGATGACGATGCCAGCCTGATCCGCGTGGCCCGCCACGATTACGAGCGCGCCACCCGCATCCCTCCGGAATTCACGGCCCGCTTCAACGCCCACGTGACCGAGACATACATGGTCTGGGCCGAGGCGCGCCAGAACAATGACTTTGCCAAAGTCCGCCCTTATCTCGAGAAGACCCTCGAACTGAGCCGCGAGATGGCGAATTACTTCCCCGGTTACGAGCATATCGCCGACCCGTTGATCGACTTCGCGGACAACGGAATGAAGGCGGCCTCTGTGCGCAAACTCTTCGCGGACCTGCGCGCTGCCCAGGTGCCCATCGTGCAGGCCATCCTGGCCCAGGAACCCATTGACGATTCCTGCATCCGCCAGCATTTTCCCGAAGCCGAACAGATGGCAGTTTGTGAGGAGATCGTCCGCTTGATCGGCTACGATTTCGAGCGCGGCCGCATCGATAAGACCCATCATCCCTTCACCACCAACTTCTCGATCGGTGATGTGCGCATCACTACGCGCGTGCGAGAGGATTACCTCGGCGAATGCCTGTTCAGCAACATCCACGAGGCCGGTCATGCCCTCTACGAGCAGGGCGGGGATATGAAATTCGACGGTACGAACCTGGCGGGCGGCACCTCGGCGGGCGTACACGAGTCCCAGTCGCGCCTGTGGGAGAATATCGTCGGCCGCAGCCGCGGCTTCTGGGAGTTCTTCTATCCCAAACTTCAAAAAACTTTCCCGGAGCAGTTGAAGGCTGTTTCTCTCGAAACCTTCTACCGCGCCATCAACGAGGTCGAAAAGTCGCTCATCCGCACCGATGCCGACGAAGTCACCTACAACCTGCACGTCATGCTGC
>CAZRCR010000416.1:0-3133 GCA_964598615.1 uncultured Anaerolinea sp. | reverse complement strand
TGGCGGAGTTCCTGTGGGTCGGTACTCTGGACCCCGAGGCTGATGCGGTTGAACCCAAGCGAGCGCAAATCCTTCAGGTAATCGAGATCGACAGTACCGGGATTGGCCTCCAACGAAGTCTCGATGTTCGACAGGCTTGCCAGGTCGAAGTGGTCGCCAACGGCACGAAAAATCTTTTCATACTGTTCGGGTCTAAGCAAAGACGGAGTGCCGCCGCCAAAGAAAATAGTATGCGGTGCTTCGGCCTCGGCGCGGCTCTGCACAACGCGAATTTTCTCCCCCACCCATCCGATCTCACGGCAGAGGGCATCCACATAGGCAGGAATCAGGGACTCCTGCCCGGCATAGGTATTGAAGTCGCAGTAGGCACAGCGATGTCTGCAAAAAGGAACGTGGAAGTAAAGAGAGAAGGTCATGGTTAAGGGTTAAGGTGAATGGGTTGAACGCGACATGGGAGGCCGATGAGCAAAGCGAGCGGGCCAGCGAGAAGTAGCCAGATGGCCACGCGCAAGCCAAAGGCATCCGCGGCCAGACCGAGGCCGAAGGGAAGAAGACCTCCAACGATGCCGGTAACATTATCCAGCGCCATCACCGTCCCGGACTGCCCAGGCAGGGTGGAGTAAAGGCGGGCTTTCAGGATGGCGTACCAGCCGGAGTTGAAGAAGCCCAACAGGCCCACGAGCACCAGTTTGAGCCAGGTCCAGGGAACGAGCAGGAAGGCCGGGAAGAGGACAAGTTCAAGAAGAACGCTCCAACGTAGATAGGCCAACCCGTCCACTTCTTCGAGCAGGGGAATGAGCAGGAAGTCGCCAAGCAGGCCAACCACCAGCCAGATGAAGACCGCGCCAGCCGCCCAACTCTCGGTCAACCCGGCAACATCGTGGAAATAGAGCGCCAGAAAACCGAGCAGAACGTCGAGCATGAGGTCGGAGAATTCGAGCAACACCAGCCAGCGGAGAACATCCTGATTTCGCAAAGCGGAAAGCGCATCCTTCAACCCATCCCACAGACCGCGAAACGACGGCAGTTTGGGCAAATCTGCGGCATCGCGGGGGATTTTGCGCCAGGCAAAAACGAGGACGAGACCCGCCAGCAAGGTCAGCGCCAGAAAAACACCCCGCCAGCCCCAGCCAAGGGCCGACAACCCAACCAACAGCGGTGGGCCGAGAACTACGCCCAGCGATCCGGCAAAGGTCCAACGCGCCATGTTGTGGTCATGACGGGAAGGATCGACATCCATCAACGTGGCTTGAGAAAGACTGACGAATGCACCGGAAGCCGGATAGAAAAGACAAAATGCGCACAGCAAGAGCAGGAAGGAAACGCTCAGGCTCGTCATCAGGAGGGCAAGTACAAAACAGATGCCGCCGCCGAGAATAAGCAGACGCCGTTTCCAGACATCGCCCAGAATGCCCAGGAATGGCTCAATGAAGGAAGAGACAATACCCGGAACAGTCAACAGGATACCGATCTGGGTATAGTTCAAGTGCAACTCGGTCTGGATGAACGGCCAGGCTGCATCCGTAACACCAAAGACGAGTTCATCGAGGAATTCGATAAGAAGGTAGGTCAGGTTTTCCACTGATGAGTACGATCCCTGAATCGGTCAGACTACGCACCGCATGCGTGCCACGAGAACAGGAGGAATCTCACTGTAATTCCCGCCCCAACTGAGCGGATTCTTCTGCGCCTGTCCGGACGGGAAAGCACGTTCCTCAAAGCCATCCAGTACGAAGCCATTCCGGAAAGCCACCTGAAAATAATACTGGAGCGGGCGCTCGAAATAGAGCTGCGGCTCAGGCTGGCCGCGCAGGGCCAGTCCGCGGGCGTGGTAATGGCTCATGTAGCGAGACACTTTTACCGAATAGACCGTTTCGATCTCACCTTCGTTGTCCATCTCTTCGGCCACATGGACCGCAGACTGGTTATTGAAAGCCGGGTGTGTAATGGAGAAGATGAATGTCCCGCCGGGCTTGAGCAATTTGGGAAGAGTGCGGAAGAGCGGCTCGATCTCAGCCATATCGAAGAGCGCCATATTGCACAAAGCGGAATCAAAGGTTGCGCCAGAAAGGGTTTGTTCCATAGCAAGCGAATCGATGGCATCTAACACGTAATACGTAATACGTTGATTTTCGGGCATGCGCATTTGCGCCAGCTTGATGAGTTCGGCGGAGAAATCGAAGGCTGTCACACGTACGCCAAGTTCAACCAGGCGGCGCGAGAAAAGCCCGTTGCCGCAAGCAATATCGAGGATGTGCTGACCCGGTTGCGGGTCCAGCAGGGTGCCGATCGCCGGCCAGCACAGAACATTGGCAAAATCATTGCCCTCGTCTCCCATTTTGGCATCCCAGCAGGCAGCATTGGCCTCCCAGGCGCGGTGCGTTTCGTCATTTGCGGTGTTACTGTTCATATCGGTTAACACTTCGTTCCTTGTCGAAATCTAACAATGTTTTACAAAATGATAACCGATTTTCGGATATCCGTTGGTAAAATACCCCCATCCTATCCCCCAGAGGTCCTTATGTCTCCCAAGCAGATCAGTGAAGAAAAGCAAAACAAGCGCCGAATCCGAGCCTGGTACATGTATGACTTCGGCAATTCCGCTTATGCGGCGGTCATCTTGCTGGCTGTGTTCTCCAAATATTTTGTAGGGGTGGTTGCCAAAGATGCCCGTCTGCCCGGAACGACCCTGTGGAACTATGCCGTGGTGATCGCGGCAGTCGTAGTAGCGGTACTTTCCCCCATTCTGGGAACCATTGCCGATTTCTCGAAAGCCAAGAAGCAACTGCTCTTTGTTTTCACAGCAATCTCCATCGTATTCACAGCCCTCTTGTTCTTCGTCCAGGCGGGGGACGTATTCCTGTCCATGACCTTCTTCATCCTGGCCGAGATCGGCTACCGCGCCGCCCAGGTATTCTACGATGCACTGCTGGTGGACATCTCGACACCCAAGACCATCGGCAAGATCTCCGGCAATGGTTGGGCGATGGGCATGCTGGGTGGGATTGTCTGTCTGGTAATCGTTCTTGTTCCCATCATGGTCACCAAGGGCGATCTGAACCAACTCATGGTACGCCTTTCGTTCCTGATCACGGCCGTTTTTTATCTGATTTCGGCCATTCCGATCTTCCTG
>CAZRCR010000415.1:0-3134 GCA_964598615.1 uncultured Anaerolinea sp. | reverse complement strand
CCATCTTCGAACTCGGCTTTCGCTTTGTCGGCCACTACCTGGGTCGGCAGGCTGACGATGCGTTCGAAGGAGCCAAAGCGCTGCTCGCGCAGGTGATACGCCTTCTCCTTCTTCTCTTCCTTGTCCTTGAACTCGCCCTTAAGGGTCAGCAGTTCACCGGTAATGGAAATCTGGACATCGTTGGCCTTCATGCCGGGCAAACTGGCATGGACGATGACTTCGTCATCAGTCTGGTACATGTCGATGGCAGGAACCTGTAAGCCAGGTCCCACTCCAAACGGGCGGGTAAAGGCATCGTCAAAGAGGCGATCCATTGCCTCGCGCAAAGTGACCATTTCACGGGCTGGTTCCCAACGGATAAGATTGGACATCGCTTTTTCTCCTTTCTTTTTTGATTTTAAAATCTTACAGACTAAAATATAAAAGGCTTGCGTTAGAAATGCGCAAGCCTTACGTCAAAAAAATGTTAGAAGCGTGCCGGACCGGGAACCTGGCCCAAAAACTATTCGGGTTTCTCGCGCTTGAAGTCCACGAACCGATAACCGACGCCGCGCTCCGTCAGGATGTACTTGGGATCAGCGGGGTCCTTCTCCAGTTTCTGGCGAAGGTAGTTTATGTACAGGCGCACGTAATGCGGTTCATCACGGTATTCGTAGCCCCAGACCTTGGCAAGCAACTGGTCGTGCGAAATGACCCAGCCTGCATTTTGAACCAGATGATAGAGCAACCGGTACTCGGTCGGACGCAGTTTGACAATCTTGCCTTCCAGCCAGATCTCACGACGATCGAAGTCGATCTTGAGACGTTCGTCGATCTCAATCAGGCCGTGCATCCCGCCGCCGGCACCTTCTGTACGGCGCAGGACAGCTTTGATGCGGCTGACCAGTTCGCGCGGGCTGAAAGGCTTGGGGATGTAATCATCGGCGCCTTTTTCGAGGCCGCGCACGCGGTCATCTTCTTCGCCTTTGGCAGTCAGCATAATGACGGGCACGTTGCTGATCTCGCGAATCATTTCCAGTACTTCGAACCCATCCAGATCCGGCATCATCACATCAAGCAGGATCAAATCGGGTGTGGCATCGCGCAGGCGCTGGAGAGCCTGCTTGCCATTGAACGCCTCGGCCACGACAAAACCGTCATGTTCCAGGTTGAGGCGGATGAAGCGCACCATGCGCTCTTCATCATCCACCACCAATACTTTGCGACGTTTGATGGTCTCTTCAGGCATACTACTCTCTCACGAAGCCGATGATGCGTTCCTCGCCTTCACTCGGCAGGACCTCAATGAACGTGACCTGGGTAAGTGGCCAGATCACGGTAACCACATCATTATTCAAATAGTGAACATCCTTGCCATCTTTGCGGCGAGGATTTTGAATGATCAGCACCGTATCGGTGGGTGCGGGCAACGATTCGACTTCGCCAACGATCGGGTCTTCGTTGGGAATGTGAACGATCAGAGTGTGAGCCATAGGAAAAACCTTTCTAATCCATTAAGACTTGTATTTTCAATTTCCCCAGATAAATAATATCGCCATGGGCGATGGGCGTCTCGATATAAGGAGAAAGCCGGGTCCCATTCAGGTAGGTGCCATTCGAGGAACCCAGGTCAACAATGATGACCTGATTCTTGATCAACTTGATGGCGGCATGCAATCGGGAAACGCCATTGGCATAAGCATTGTGCGAGGATAAATCCACATCAGGAACAATAGGCTGTCCTTCCGCAGAACGCCCCAAAGTAAACTCAGTGCGGTCGGCCAGCGGCAAAATCTGTCCGCTTTCGATCATGTGCAAGGAAATCCAGGATTGCAAAGGAGCAGAAGGAGGCTTGATGCGACCTGTCGAACCGACATCAACAACATCTCGACGGGTTTCTGCAGTATTGATCTTATGAGTTGCAATGGTGGTATCCACGAGTTGCGCTCCACATTTACTACAATAGATTGCGCCGCTAATTTCTTTATGTTGACAATTTGGACAAATGATCATTTAGTCTCTTCTCTCCTCCCTGCTGTCAACAGGGCACGCGTACCATATTTTATCTCTTTCCCGCCTTGCTGGGAGAATGATTTTTTCTGCTGGATGTGTTCGGCTTCCATCAAGGCAGTACGCGCCAAGCCACGTTCTCCTTGGGCAAGCAAGTGCGTCGCCAAGCGAGACAGGTTTTCAGCAGCTTTCTCGTAATTCCCGGCAGATACCTCGATGCGGGCCTGCTCCTGCAAGCGATATAGCTTCAGTTTGGAAAGCGCGTCCACGATCTCCGCAGGCGGCGGGTCCGTACTGGCTTCTTCTGTAACGGGGCATTTCAAGTGAATACTAATGGGATAGGACGGCCCTCGTTGATCGGTCAGGGTGACACTAATCCTGCCATCCAACAGAGTGACACTTTGCTTTTGAACCGCTTCGGGCTGAACGATGAATTCCATCAGGACCCGCAAACTGGTGTCCACAATGACCGCCCCCATCGAAACCGGGCTCTCGAATGAGAGCAAACCCGATTCAGGCAACAGGCGGAATATATACCGCAACTCAACGCCAGTTGAAGGCTTGAAGTCAAGCCGGGTTTCTTCAGAATAAGCGCGCCCCAAGCGATTGAACTTGTCGAGTAAAACACGTTGAATGTCCTGCGGGCGCGGAACGTACGTGCTCGTTCCACCGGTGGGAGCGACAAGACTATCAAGGAAATTATCATTCCATTCGGAACCGATCCCCAGGCCACTGATACCAATTCCCTGTGACGCTGCCCGCTGAGCCAAATACAAACATTTTTGCTCGTCACCATATGTACGCCCATCAGTCAGTAAAATAATGTGATTGACCTGTGAACGGGTGACGTTGCGCTGGATTTCGTTGTACCCTGCCTCCAGGCCGGAGAAGATTTCAGTCCCGCCAAAGGTTTGCAACATCTGAATCCGGGATTCCTGCTTTGGCATATCCATGCTGCGTGAGGCCGGGATGATCACTTCTGCCTTGTCGCTGAAGGCAACAACAGAGAAGATATCCTGCGGCTTGAGCTTGCGCATGATCTGGATTGCAGTGGATTTGACTACATCCATGTTGGGTCCCTTCATGGATGTGGAACGGTCAAGAACCAGACACAGGTTTAAGGGAGGCGTTGGAGGAGCAGTTAC
>CAZRCR010000414.1:0-3146 GCA_964598615.1 uncultured Anaerolinea sp. | reverse complement strand
TCCCCCTCTTCGGGGCAGCGGCAGGTTTGACCATCACTCGTGGTTCGTTCAAAAAGATCTTTGCTGATAAGCAAACCTGGCTTGTGGCTGGCATTACTATACTGCCCCCCATTATCTATTATTTCTATGGCATGGTAATTGTGGGAACACTTGGCAGCCAGTTCGGCCTGCGTTTCTTTCCCGCCTTACTAAAAGACCCGACATTTTATGTTCGCTGGCTCTTCCTGGCGGCCAACTTGGTTGGTTTCACGGCCTTGTTTGCTGCGTTGACCGGGAGCTTGCTTTTTCCTGTCCGCAACTTGCGCACCATGATGTTGGGCCTGTGGATCGGGTATGTGGTTTATGGTGTGATGTTTGCCTACCACTTCCTGACCCACGAGTATTATCATTTGCCTCTGCTTCTGATTGTTGCAGTAGGCCTGATCCCTGTAGCCGATTTTTTGGTTCGGCAAGTAACAGAGAAGGGACGTCTCTGGCGGCTTGCCTTCACGGGCTTATTGCTGTTGGGAGTGGGAATGAAAATATGGGATGCCCGTAATTCGATGGCAATGGAAAGTTATCGTCACGAAGTGGCATACTGGCAGGAGCTTGGCGACCTGATCGGCCATGATACAGCCATTGTCAATCTTTCGGGTGACTATGGAACACGTCTGACCTACTTTGGATGGGTAAACGCTACCCAATGGATGAACACTGGCGATTTGGCTGTTCGTTTGCTTGCAGGTCAGGAACAGGCCAATTTTGCTGATATGTTTGCAGAACAGACAAAAGATAAAGATCTCTTTGTTATCACATCCTTGCCGGAATGGGACAATCAGCCGGAATTGAAAGACTACCTAACCAGCCACTATACCCTGATTGCTGAAGGGGATGAAGGCTATTTGATATTCGATCTTCACCAACCTCTCCAACCGTGAAAAAATGACTACTTCCAACTACCCTCTTGTTTCGATCATTATCCCATCCTATAACCAGGCTCGCTTCCTGGAGTTCACCATCAAGTCCATCTTGGAACAGGATTATCCCAACTTCGAGATCATCGTTGTGGACGGCGGTTCTACCGATGGCAGCGTTGACATCATAAAGCGTTACGCGGACCGGTTTGCCTGGTGGGTGTCCGAAAAGGATAAGGGCCACGCGGACGCGTTGAACAAAGGTTTTGCCCGTGCCAAAGGTGAGATCATTGCCTGGCTCAACTCTGACGATACTTACTACCCCGGTGCGATTGCCGACGCAGTTCGGGTCTTACAGGAAAATCCGGATGTCGGTCTGGTCTATGGCGATGCCGACCTGACCGACGAAGAAGGCAGGATCATTGGCCGCTTCGCCTCGCGCCAGACCGATTACAAGAAACTCTTGCGCGGCTCGGTGCACATCCCACAGGCCACCACCTTCTTCCGGGCCGATCTATACCGACAGGTAGGTGAATTGAGTCTGAGCCTGTTCTTTGCCTTCGATTATGACCTGTGGGTGCGGCTTTCGAAAATATCCCGCCTGCTGTATGTGCCTCACCTGTGGGCCACTTTTCGCCTGCATGACGAGGGCAAGTCTGTCAAAAACGACGACCGCTGTTACCCTGACATGCTTAAGGTCTATGAACGCGAGCACGGCAAGGGACTATCCTGGCTGTGGCTGAGGGCTAAAGTCCGGCGCCTCACGTATGCTTGGCTTCCGGTTCGTTTCCGGTTATTCTTGCGAAGGCTGGTCTGAGAAAGGTGACTGTCATGGGCAAATGGTTGCTGAAGCCCCCCAAGTACGAAGATTTTCTGCACCTGTTGATGGCCTGGCGGGTCTGGCTTGTTGGCGCCTTCGTTGGGGCGCTCATTGCGATGGGGTTCTACCTGATCTCTCCGCCTCCGTACCGCGTGTGCGCAACTGTTTTGGTCGACCATAACGTTGAACAAGTCATCCTCGAAGAAGAATCGGACCTGCGAAAATACACCTACATCCAGCGCGAGTCTGACAAATTGGTCGATTTTGCCTGGTCCGATGCCGTACTTACCGTCGTAGCCGAGCAGACCGGCATCCCCGTGATTGAACTGCGTGATGGACGTTTGCGTCTTAGCCAGCCCAGTGACGGAGGTTGGCATTTTTACGCTGCATCCTCGGACCCGGAAACTGCCGCAGCCTTGGCCGCGGCCTGGGCAATGGCTTTCAGTGACCAGGTCCAGGCAGGCGCGGCGGGAATCAGTTCGCTGACGGAGGTCAACCCCGTCCAGGTGGATGCTCTGCCGGTGGAACGTTCGCTTTCGATGGGCATCTACGTTTTTTGCGGCGCGTTGGCTGGGGTGGTATTGTGTGCTTTGGGGGTTCTGTTTGTTGGTCGGAAGGGGGAATAAGTGAAGCGCATTCTGCTTCAGAATATCGAGAGAGTAGAGCGTTTCCTGTGGGCGCTTGTGATGGTTTGCTTGCCGGTTACCAGTTTTCGCTATCTTCCGTTTATGGGGACAGGTTCACAAGTGCGCCCTCTCTCTCTGATTCCAGCGGCTGTCTTGTTGCTTTTGCTTATCGTGCGCAGTTTCCGGGAAAAACGTTTTCTATTGTGGGACAATAGTCTCCTGCCTTTGCTGGTTTTTGCGCTGATAGCATTAATCTCCAGCGTTGCCGGTTTCTTGCTATCTCCAGTGGCCTTGTATGGCATCACTTATGAAAACCGTCTTGTGCGTGCATGGATTACTTTTGTAGTTGGGCTTGTTTTCTATGTGGTGACTGTATACATGAACCGGAATGAACAAGACCTAAAGTTTACCCTCAAGTGGCTCTACTGGGGGTTGGCGGCGAATGTGATATGGTCACTGGTGCAGTTGTTGGGTTTTTATGTTTTGCAGGAATATTTGAACCCGCCTTTGAATGACATTGTGGACACGATCCAAAAAACTGTGATGGTTGCTGGTGTTGCACCGAATGAACGGATCTCTGGCCTTGCCTTGGAGCCGTCCTGGTTGGCAGCCCAATTGGCTGTGCTTTACCTGCCTTGGGCATTTGCTGCCATGCTCAAGAATTATTCCTGGAGCCGACGCCGCTGGCTTGTACCTGCTATCCTGTTGGCTTGTACTTTCTTGATTGTATTTACGTATTCGCGCAGCGGTATCTTGACCGCTGTCGCTGTGGCGGGAATCACTTTCCTGTTGACGGGCGGAGAAGTG
>CAZRCR010000413.1:0-3149 GCA_964598615.1 uncultured Anaerolinea sp. | reverse complement strand
GACGCCGCCAACAACCAGAGCGGCGGCGCCGGTCTGACGGCTGGCATCGGCGCAGGCATGGGCATCGGCAACCTGATGGGACAGGCCCTGCAGGGCGGGATGCAGAACACGCAGCCCGCTGCAGCCGCCGCCCCGGCCTCCAACGGCGGCATGGCGGATGTAATGACACCCGGCGAAGCCGCGGCTGTCATGAAGGTCTCCGAAGAAGACGTGATGGCCGCCATCAAGGACGGCAGCCTAAAAGCCAAGAAACTCGGCAACGCCTATCGCATCAGCAAGGCCGCGCTGGAAGAGTTCTTGAAGAGCTAGTTGTTCGCAGAAACACAGCCGGGCTGACCAAATGGTCAGCCCGGTTTTTTTTATTTACTTCTGTAGAACAAAGTGTATATCAATACAATGTACTTGGTTGCTTTACCGATCCAGAAATCCCCCGGTTACCGTCCTATAATTATTATGGTCCCCAATCCGGTTCTGCGAGAAGACTACCAAATATTTTGCTGTCTAGTAAAGTGAGAATTTCACTTGTTTTAATATCTAATCGGTATAATTCATAAGCATAAAAGTCTCCTTGGCTTGCCACAAATGTGATGTAGCGCCCATCAGGAGACCACGATAATCTACATGTACCGCTGCTTTCCCAACAAGAGTTTAGGAAGATTGGTTCCATGGTATCAACCGTTACCCCTGGTAAAAAAAGCCAGCGTGAATCACCTCCGTTTTTGTCGATATTCGCTATCCCAATATTTTCGCATCCGCCATTGTCTGCTCTTGTTTGGCATTTTATATATGCTAGTTGTTTACCATCTGGAGACCATTCTGGACTCCAACCATCTACAAGGAAAGCGAGATTGGTTCCCTCTGAATTAAAAATATATATTTTCGAATCATAGACCGTAGGCCCCGTAACAGCCACCAAGATCACATCCTCTCTTGGAGACCATACTGCCCTTGTAATCTTATCAGTGGCTGCATCATCCCAACACGATGTTGTCCCGTCCATGGACAAAATACAGACCTCGTTACTCAAATCCCGTTTTATCTCACCGCACACAAGAAGGATACGATCCTGATCGGGTGACCAGCTAAGAGATATGATGCCCGAATAGTGTGAGGTTGCATCGTATTGAAACCCCAAGCACTCGACAGGTAAGGGAATTTTCTGTACCATATCAGGACTTGCTTGGAAATATACGGTTGGATACATATGCTTAATATCTGGAAGTGTTTCCATATCCAATATGCATAGTTCAGTTACATTTCCTTCCACAGGCGGGCATCCTGCTGCGACCCGCCTTCCATCAGGCGACCATGCTGAAGAGCCCGTGAAATTCCCAACCCATTGAACATTATTTCCATCACCATCCATAACGAGGAGTTCAAAACCATAGGGACTTTCGCTACTCTGCCGGCGTAGTAATATTCTGCCAGAAGGTTCAGGATATAAAAGTTGTTTTGTACATAATAACAAAAGAAGAAACAAAGCAGACATAACAAGAATAAAAAATATACGGGGCGAAAGTTTTTTTCTGTTCTTATTACTCATGAGGATATTACCCCTTCTAAATTCTCTATTATCAGCCGATGATCAACATAAATACTTGGATTATCAAACTACTTTACCTTATGTAACAACGCCATGTTCGGCTGGGGGAAGTCGCGCACCGGGAAACCGGTCACGATGACCACCTGCTGGCCCGGCTTAACCGCACTTTTCTCCTTGAGCGCCGCTTCCACGTGTTCGATCATCTCTTCCACCGTGTCTGCCCAGGGGACGTGGTGCGGTTCCACGCCCCAGGCGCCTGCCAGGCGGCGGTAGGTCTCGTCCACCGGCGTGAAGGCCAGCACCGGCACACAGGGTCGCGCCTTCGAGAGCAGCACCGCCGTCCGCCCGGTGCGGGTGAAGATGGCAATCGCCGAGACGTCACGGTCATGCGCCAGTTCGCGCGCCGCCAGGCAGATCGCCACCGCGTCGTCGTGTTCGTCGGCTTCGATGATCTGGGAATGCCCCCATTGTTCAAAATTGGCTTCGGCGTGGCGGACGATGCGATCCATCATCGTGACAGCATCCACCGGATACTCGCCAGAAGCCGTTTCGCCGGAGAGCATGACCGCGTCCGTGCCATCATAGACAGCGTTCGCAACGTCCGATGCTTCGGCGCGCGTCGGGAGCGGGTTATGGATCATGGATTCGAGCATCTGCGTGGCAGTGATGACGATCTTGCCCTTGCGGTTGGCTTCCTGGATGATGCGCTTCTGGGCGGCGGGCACATCTTCGGGAGCCATCTCCACCCCCAGGTCGCCACGCGCCACCATTACACCATCCGCCGCGTCGAGAATACCATCGAGATTGTCGAGCGCTTCGGGGCGCTCCAGTTTGGCGATCACCAGCGGCGCCTGCTCCCCAAGCCGGGTGCTGACGATCTGCTTGACCATCGCCACATCCTCCGGAAGGCGGACGAAGGAGATCGCCACCAGGTCCACGCCGATGGACATGCCAAATTCCAAGTCCTCGGCATCCTTGTCGGTGAACGCGGGGATGTTCAGGCGCACACCCGGCAGGTTGATGCCTTTGTTCGAGGTCAACTCGCCGCCGGTGCGTACCTCGGCAGTGACCAGATTCTTCTGCACGCTCTTGACCGTCAATGCCAGGCGGCCATCATCGAGCAGGATGCGGTCACCAGCTTTGACAGAATAGAACAACTGGGGAAAGTCCACCGGAACGGACGCCCCTTCCGGGGTCGTACCGCCCTCCGGGAACAACTGGACCTGCTGGCCGACCGTCAACGTCAGGGGAGCGGGCAGCACCCCCACGCGGATCTTGGGACCCTGCAGGTCCTGCAAAACCGCCAGCGGACGGTTGATGCGTCTCGAAACAGCGCGCAGGACCGAGGTCCGTGCGGCGTGCGATTCATGGTTCCCGTGGGAGAAATTCAGGCGGGCCACATCCATTCCCGCCAGGATAAGTTTTTCGATCACAGCCTCGTCGGTGCTGGCGGGGCCCATTGTGGCAACGATTTTCGCTTTTCTGTCCATGCGCCTATTATACGCGAGTGCGTCGCACCTGACGGGAGGAATCTTCCTGCCCTGCTGGTGCGACGCACTGCCATCAGTTGGCTGCCCTAATGGGACTAAATCCAGTTAAGTTCCTT
>CAZRCR010000412.1:0-3150 GCA_964598615.1 uncultured Anaerolinea sp. | reverse complement strand
CTCCACCGCCGTCCCTTCGGGAGAGATGACGCAGATGCCGATGGCGGCTTCCCTGAGCATCCCGGCATCGTTGGCGCCCTGCCCGATGGCGATGACCGTCTCCGCGCCCAGAGCGTGGACGAATTCCGCCTTCTGGGCCGCCTCGCCGCCCGGGATGTCCTGGTATTCGGTTCCGGGTCCGATACGCACCGACCGCAGGCCAAGCTGCCGGTCGATGGCGTCCTGGCGTCCATGCGTATCGGCGGTCAGCAAATGGACCTCGAGCCGGTCACGCAAGGCCGAGAGGCGTTTCGCCACCCCGTCGAGCAGTGCGCCGTCCACGGCCAGGGTGCCGTTCACGTCGCAGAGCAGATGCTGGAGCTGCAGGTTGCCGCGCCCGGGGAGGTTGAGTTCGATCATCGGGCCAATTATACAACACGAAGGACGCCAGGGCTGGCCTGGCGTCCTGGATTTCGTGTGCGGAACGTGTGGGGATTAGACCCAGCCGCGCAGCTGCATAGCCTTGGCCACACGGTCGATGGCGACCATGTAAGCGGCGTCGCGCATATAAGCCTTCTGCTTGATGGACATATCGAGCACGGCGTGGAAAGCGACGGTCATCTTCTGATCGAGCTTCTGGAGAACTTCTTCCTTCGACCAGTAGAAGTTGGCATCGTTCTGGACGGACTCGAAGTACGAGCAGGTCACACCACCGGCATTGCAGAGGAAGTCGGGGATGTTGAAGATGTTGTTCTGCTTGAAGAACTCGTCCGCTTCGGGCGTGCAGGGGCCATTGGCGCCTTCGGCCACGATCTTGACGCGCTTCGACATCTTCTTGACGGTCTCGGCGTTGACGGTGCCGGAGAGGGCGCCGGGCATGAGCACGTCGGCTTCCTTGGTGATCCAGGCGTCGCCGTCCTCGACCTTGTAACCGGCCTTCTCGGCGGCTTTCTTGTCGATGGTTCCGTACTGGTCGACGATGGTCATCAGGAAGTGCGGGTCGATGCCGCCGTCCTTGCTGTAGGTGTAGGCGCACTTGTCATTGCGGTCCCAGCAGGAGACGCAAGCCACGGTGCCGCCGAGCATTTCGATGAAAGCGATGGCCGCATACTGGGTCACATTGCCGAACCCCTGCATGGCTGCAACGGCTTTCTTCGGGTCGATCTTGAGGTGCTTCATGGCCTCGCGGACGGTGTAAACCACGCCGTAACCGGTCGCTTCGGTGCGGCCTTCGGAACCGCCGCCGCCGAGGGGCTTGCCGGTGAAGACACCGGGAGTGTACTGGCCGGAAAGCTTGGAGTACTCGTCCATCATCCAGCCCATCATCTGCGGGGTGGTGCCAACATCCGGAGCCGGGACATCCTGGCGGGGGCCGATGTTCTTCCACATCTTCTGCACCCAACCGCGGCACAGGCGTTCTTTTTCACCGGTGGAGAGCGTGGCCGGGTCGACCACGATGCCGCCCTTGCCGCCGCCCAACGGGATGTCGGCCACGGCGCATTTCCAGGTCATCCAGGTCGCCAGAGCGCGGACCATGTCGAAGGTCTCGGACTGGTGGAAGCGGATGCCGCCCTTGTTGGGGCCGCGGGCATCGTTGTGCTGGACGCGGAAGCCCTCGAAGACCTTGATCGAGCCATCGTCCATGCGGACGGGGATGCGGAAGTGGTATTCGCGCATCGGCCAGCGCAGCACTTCGGCCACCTGCGGGTCCAGATTGAGCAGTTTGGCAACATGGTCGAACTGCTTCTGCGCCATTTCGAACTCATTGAACTTTTCAGCCATTTTGATCTCCTTGAAAGATTTTAAGTTCGGTGAAAATATAAGCGGGCACCCCGGACAGGGCGCCCGCTTACATCAGTCGCGGATGTCGAAACATTCAAGCATAAGCGTTCTTTTCACCGTAGGAATTCATGCCCCTTAAAGTTACACGATTATAAGGACAGCGTCAATATGACGAAAACCACTCCCGCGCATGATATAGTACGTGATGTTTGACATAAGAAAAAAACATCCCGCAGGGACAAGCCTGCGGGAAAACGGTATCGGACCTGCAACCGGGTTACTCGTCCCCAACTTCATCATCGTCTGAATCGAACTCGAGTTCCACCTTCTGCGGGTCGAGCGAGACCCATAGCAGGAGCATGTGACCGTCAGGCGTCTCAATCGACCGCGCCGCCACGATGGGTGCCTTTTCTTCCAGCCCGAGATCGTTCCTGTAATGCAGGTGGATCGGCTCGTTGACGCGCCAGCGCCGGTAGCAGCGCTCCACAAGCGCCGGGCCGTTGAACGTCCGCAAACGGGTCATTACCGTCAGCGGCAGGTGCGGACCTTCGTTCAGGCTCAGCGCCCAGCCGTCCTGCACGGGTTCGAATACGGGGGGGGGACCTTCGATAATGGTGATTTTGTCGTCCATAGCGATCCTGTAAGTGCGAAAATCATACCATAGAATTCCAGCTTATAATCTAACCATCTTGTTAGAATAATTAGACGGAGCACACATGGGCCATAAACTCACCCCCAAGATCATCCTCGAAGGCACCCGCCTGACCTTCAAAACAGACATTGCCTTCGCCCTCAACGAACACCCGCGCATCGTCGGTCCGCGCAAGTACAAGTACCATTCCCCGCTCATCTCCGGCGAGTGGTGCGCCTTCACCAACTTCCCCTGGGGCCGCGGGCTGATCAACTTCGAGCCGCAGGAAGAGTCCCTAGCAATGGAAACCTATGCCACCTGGCTGCGGCTCTTCGAGCTCCAGCGCTATTACTCGTGGATTGTGGACCGCTTCCATATCTCCACACGTGCCTATCAGTTGCAAACCTACAACAAGAACTACGACTTCCGCTGGATCGAGGAACGCCTGCTGCCGCTCAACTTCCGCCTCGTCTTCCTGAACCGGACGCCCGAGTCGTTCGCCGCGGCGCGGGAGGAGCGCCTGAAGGTTTCCGGAAAACCGGACCAGTACAACGACCTGTCGGTCTTCGTCCGTGAACAGGAACTGATGACACGGCTGGTGGGCGAGTCCATCCTGCCGCGGCTGGAACTGGACATTTCTGACAACGATATCCCGCACGCCGTGGAGAAGATCGCCGACTGGATGGAGTTCACGGGCGGGCTGTGGATGGAGTAGTGAGCCAAGCGGAAAGGATGAACAAAAAAGGTCAGGGACAACC
>CAZRCR010000411.1:0-3163 GCA_964598615.1 uncultured Anaerolinea sp. | reverse complement strand
CAATTTACAAGAATTAAGCAGTGCTGCAAGCGACATATTGCTTTTGAGCGACACAGCAATCTGTTTCCAGGACTTGGTCACCTGACCAAGTGTCAGACCGGAATCTGGGACCGATTTCTCCGTTTCAGCAGCGGGACCTGGAACCGGTTTGTCGGCTTTTGGCTCGGCAGCCATCTTCCTAACTGGTTGCGCTGGTGCAGACGGAACCACGGCTGGCAGCTCCATAACTTCGGCCAGGGCCAGTTCCAGCGGCAGGGATGGCTGCCAACCGCCGCGCAGGTCGGTGGCCGCGGCATTGAAGGCTTTGATCATGCGTAAAACGTCGGCAGAAGCCAGTTCCCTGGCATGTTTTTCAGCCACAGTGCGCGTGTCAGCCGCCAAGTCCACTTGGGATGCGTTCCCCATCTGGAGCAGGAGCAGCGCCCGGAGGTAGTCCACCACCTGACGGGCCAGGACGCGCGGGTCGGTGCCGGAATCCAGGGCGGCGTGAATGGCGTCCATACCGGCGGCAGGCTCCCGGTCCAGGACCGCACCGACTAGGGCCAGCACGGTCTGACTGGTGGCCGTCCCCAGGACGATCTGCGTCAGACTGACCGTGATCTCCTGACCGGTGGATGCCATCTGGTCAAGCAGGGAGATGGCGTCACGCATCCCGCCCGCAGACTGGCGGGCAATGAGCGTCAGGGCATCGGGTTCGGCCTTGAGTTTTTCGTTGTTGACGATGTTCTGCAACTGGGCCACGATGTCATCGACCGGCACGCGGCGAAACTCATGCCGCTGGCAACGCGAAAGGACGGTGGCCGGGATCTTGTGCATCTCGGTGGTGGCCAGGATGAAAATGGCGTGGGCGGGCGGCTCCTCCAGCGTTTTGAGCAGCGCGTTGAAGGCGGCCGTGGAGAGCATGTGGACTTCGTCGATGATATAGACTTTGTAGGTACCCAGGTTGGGGGTAAAGTTGATCTTGTCGCGCAGATCACGCACATCTTCAACAGAAGTGTTTGAGGCGGCGTCGATCTCGATCAGGTCGAGGAAGCGGCCCTCGTTGACGGCGGTACAGTGGGGGCACTCGTTGCAGGGACGGTTGGCCGGATCGGGGTCCGTACAGTTGACCGCTTTTGCCAACAGACGAGCGGCGGTGGTCTTGCCCGTGCCACGCGGACCGGCGAACAGGTAAGCGTGCGCCACGCGGTTGCCAACCACGGCATTCTTCAGCGTCTGGACAACGTGCTGCTGTCCGACGACTTCGTCCCATTTCTGGGGACGCCATTTACGGTAGAGGGCTTGGCTCATAGTTATCCGATATTCGTGAATTGGTATTCGCTCTGGCGGCTCGGCATCTTGTTAATTACGAATAACGAGTGTCGAATTACGGAATCCTATAAAATGCACGGGCGAGGTTCTGAGCGTCGTAGAGGGCGGCCAGTTCGCCAGAGGTCCAGACCGGGGAGGAACGGTCCCAGTACAGGTCGGAGGCGGTATCCTTGCCGGTCGTAGTATGTACCTGCACCACGCCAGCCGGGTAGAGCGTCAATTGCGGAAAGGTATAGGTATTACCCTGGCTGTCTTTCAAAGTCCAACCGGTGAGCACGAGTTCATTTTCGCCGTCGTTGCGAATGCTGACGATCTCGCTCCCCACCGTCCCGGCCCCATTGACACCGCTGATAACCACAGTCACTTCCGCCACAGCAGGCGTGACCTGCGGCAGGCTGGTGCAGTCGTTCTGGTGGGCGCGGTCGTAGAAGAACAGGATGGTCCCCGTTACGAGAGCGGAGACAAGCACATTGAGCAGGATAAAGGAAACCGAGCGCCGACGCGAGTTCATGCTGCCCGAATCATAGCACAAAACGTTTCCTCGTTACGAGGATTTAACGTTTGCACGCCAGCGCCACCCAGTCTCCCATCTGCTTGCGCCCAACCAGGGTCAAGCCTTTGGACTGTGCGGCGGCAATAACCGTTTCGGCCTGCTCTGCCAGGATACCCGACAGAACAATGACACCGCCCGGTTCAACCAGGTCAGCCATACCCGCATCGAAGAGGCGGACAAGGATCGGGGCCAGAATATTCGCCAACACCAGCGGGGCAGCTCGGACCTCGAACCTGCCATCCAAAACCTCGGTCACAGACCCCAACCCGATGGCGAACTGCTCCGCCGTCACGCCATTGGCGTCTGCATTCTCGCGGCTGGCCTTGACGGAAGCATCATCGATGTCAACGCCGAGGGCATAGCTGGCACCGAGTTTGATCGCCGCCACAGAGAGAATTCCAGAGCCGCAGCCAATATCGATTGCCGATTGATGATTTTTGATTTCCGATTGTGGATCGAGAAATTCCTCAATGAATTCAAGACAAAGCTGGGTGGTGGGGTGTGTGCCGGTGCCGAAAGCCATGCCAGGGTCAATCTTGATCGGGATGCGGGCCGCGTCCGGGGATTCGAGCCAGGCCGGGACAATGATGAGTTTTTTGCCGATTGGAATGGGCTGGTAACGCGCCTTCCAGGCCTCCATCCAGTTCTGGTCCGCGACCGGGGTGAAGGTTGGGGTAGGCAGGGGCTGGATCATGCCCAGGTAGTAGAGTGACTCTTCCAGCTTTTGACGGGTCTCTTCCAAGTGTTCGTCCGCCGTCAGATAGGCGCGCACGGTGATCGGTCCGACCGGCGTGCCTTCGTCCTCTTCGTCGTTGAATTTGACAGCCTGCTCGGTCGTCACACCATTGGGAGCAAAACGGGCCAGCACATCGGCGACAGCTTCCGCCAGTTCGCCGTTGACAGTCAGGGAAACTTCAAGCCAATTCATCGGTCATCTCACTTTTCAGAATTCAGGATTTGCAGGCATTTTTCGATGGTCACGCGGTGTTCCTCGAAAAAACCAGGGAGTTTATCAGTATCGAAATACCGGATGGCAGACACTTCTTCGTTAGGGATGAATTCGCCGCTGACGCCGGTGCAGAGATAGGTCAGGGCAATGTGATGGATTTCGATGGAATTTTCGACCAGCAACAGCCGGGCCTCACGGACCGTCAGCCCGGTTTCCTCGAAGATCTCGCGCTTGATCCCATCCACAGGGTCTTCGCCGGGGTGCAGGTCGCCACCCGGCAATCCCCAGGGGCAAATCCGGCGGTAGGTATGCTCACACAAGAGCAGTTGTCCCTGCTCGTTGAAGATCAG
>CAZRCR010000410.1:0-3163 GCA_964598615.1 uncultured Anaerolinea sp. | reverse complement strand
TATCGGAGTTGGCTTATCTGAACTGGCTTCGGACCGGAGAGAATCCTCCGTTTGGTTACGAAGATATAACTGAAGGAGAAAGGTTGGCATTATATCAACAGACGGAACAATATAAGAATTATCAATCAAGAATAAATTCATATCAGCAGCAATCCAATGCTAATTCTGACAACAAGTTCATTAATTGGCTTGATGAGCATCAAGTAGCGCTATCGATAGGTGTTGGATTGGCAATTGGATTGGGTGTTGCTGCTATTCTTCTTTCAGGAGGCGCTGCGACACCTTTGGTTGCTGCAGCATGGATAGCAGGCGGGGCTTTATTGGCTGGAGGAGTTACTGTTGGTGGGACAGCACTATTAAATTCTTATTACGATAGACCTTGGGATGAAAATATCATAAGGAATGGCATCGTTTCAGCTGGGATTGCAGTTGTAACCGTGGGGTTGGTATATTTCTTATTTGGCGGCGGTTTTACTGCTGCAGTGATCAAGACAGGAAACAGTGTTGCTGCTTTATGTGCCACGAGGCCGGCTTTGTGTACCAATGCAGGAATAGTTCTTGATGCAATGGACAAAATTGAAGAAGTCAGTTTAATGGCGCAAATGGTAGTGCAAACAGCAATGGGGAATGATGTTGCCGCGGCGCAAACGTCAATCGAGTTACAAATGGAATACATGGATGGCGGAGTTCCGGGGAATTCACTGGTAGTGCAATCCCGCCAAATTTTGGAAGAATTAGGCGAAGAAGCTGTTGAGTTGGTTGAAAAACATGGAGATGATATTGTTCCCCTTTTCCTAAAATATGGAGATGATGCGATCGATATTATTCGGTCATATGGTGATGAAGGCATTGAACTGTTATTGAAGAATGGCGATGATGCTGTTAGGCTCTTTAGAGCCTATGGAGATGATGGGGTTGAATTACTTTTCAAGCATGGCGACGAGGTGATTGACGCGCTGGATGGCAAAGTAGTAAATGTTGCTATAGAAGATGCGGAACAATTTGCTAATGATATTGCTGATATGACCGGAGCCAAAGTTTGGGTATCTACATCAACTGGGGCAGTGTATGCATCTAGATCATCGGATGAGGCAATTGAAGCGGCAGAGAAATTAGTTGAAGTTGGGCCTAATAGTAGACAAGCTGTAGAATATGTTGATAAAATAGTGGAAGAGTCAACACGTGGAGATGGGAATGTCGTTATTTTGGGGAGATATGGAGAGAATGGAGAGTATATACAGGCAGCAGTAGAAAAACAAGGGATTTTCTTGGACGTAGGCCCCGACGTAAATCAAGCATTAAAGGATGGCGGAGTTGAGTTTTGGATAATAAACGAAAGATTTTTACAGAGTCAACTAGACGCCGGCGTTGAACGTATCGACTTTGTTAGCGGAAATATAAATGATGTTTTAGATAAATTTCCTGACTCATATGCTGCGCGCGAGATAAATTGGATGATGGAACATGCAGGCGAAGAGTATATGTTGGTCGGAAATAGTTGGATAAGAATTATTCCATAAAATTAAGGAGCAAAGTATGACACTCGAAGAGTTGATCCAACAAGTAACCGAGAATTTTGGCGCGAGCTTTCAGAAGGATGGTTTCGAACTTGAATACCAATTCGAACGCTCCTATCCGTCCCATATTCGAATTGGTTTTCTTTCTACGAAGTTGAATATGAAGTTGCTTTTTGTCCATGAGTGGAGAACTGGTCTTCATATTGGGACTCTTGATAAAACATTTACAGATGAAAGCGGGTGGGTTTATTTTGAACGGCTGGTAGATTTTATTCAGAAGCGCCCAATGCGTTGGATTGATAAAAAGAAAGAAGAAAATTATGTGGAGTTTTTAAAAGCAGATTTGGCCCGCATTGGTAAAGAATTTTCCGAATATCACGATCAAATCGTTCCGATGTTCCTGGATGCCGGTACGATCGCACAATGGGAACCAGCATTTAGACAATATGTGAAAGATGAAATCCAGAAGAAATACAACCTCCCGCCTCGTACATGATCTCAATCGTAGCCTGGGTCGCTGATCGGCTCTGGTCAATGAGACCATCACCATCACAGGCTTGCAGTTCTCGCATCCGCATAAAAAACGACCGCCCCTGAAGAATTCTTCAGGGGCGGTTTGTTGCAAAAGGTTACTATTCCGTTACCATGACCGGCGGCTTGACCCGCAGCAGGCGGATGAGCGACTTCACCATGTCCAGCCCGCTGAAGAGGATCGTCAGGGCCAGGGCCAGTTTTACAGCCTGGTTCATCAGGTTTACCAGCAGGCTGGCAGTTTCGGGGTCAGGAAAGCGGCTGGCAAGCAGGGAGTCGGCGGTCACACCGACCAGCGACGGTCCCGCCAGCATGACGGCCGCGATCCCGATGTTCAGCGCCTTCAGCCCGACCATGCTCCAACGGGTCCAAACTTCCCACCGGTTGCGCTGGATGAGGATCACGTCAAGGATGATGGACAGGCTCCAGAGAACGTTCAGGGCGGGCAGGTAGCGGAAGAAAGCATCCGAAAGCAAGGTGGAACTCCATGCTTCTCCAGACTGCGTCGAGATGAAGCCAACCCACCAACTCCCATCACTGTAGTACCCGATGTTAACCAGTTGCGGAAAGAAATTGAAGATAAGGATCGCGATACTGGTAAAAAAGATCTCGATCATCAGTTCCACGGACTTCACATTGTCTGGAGGAGAGATCTTATACAGTCTGCGCGGGTCCCATTTCTCGTCCTTGGTCTTCAGGTCTGGAATAAAGCGCTCGAGCAGGAAAAAGATCAGGGTGATACTTCCGACAGCTGAGATCAGAGAACTGACGAAGCCCGACACAGCCTGTGTAACGGTTTCGAACAAGTTGGCGGCTTCCGCCTGGGCCAGCGAAAAGCCCAGGCCCACCAGGAAAAGCAATCCAACAATCGGCAGGACGATCTGCAGGACTTTGACATACGCCGGATAGATGCGCGGACCGATGACGTAGCGCTCCGGCAGGTAGGAGGCGGCCACTTTTTCGGGGTCGCCGTATTCTTTCAGGACCTCGAGAACGGTTTCCTCGTCATCGACCGGTTTGCCGGTCTGACTGGCGCGCTCTTCCAGCAGGTCCTGGAGAGCCGAGCGGATCTCGGCCTCGATGTCGGCGCGGTTCTTCTGGGGCAGGTGGCGTCC
>CAZRCR010000409.1:0-3163 GCA_964598615.1 uncultured Anaerolinea sp. | reverse complement strand
CCCTGGAAGACCGCCTGCTCGAAACCATGCTCACCGCAGAAGAAACCGAGACCGCGCAAACAACCGCCCGTTCCGCCCTGCAGGCAGCCCAATCCCGTTGGGCCGGGCAAAACCAGAGTCTGACCCAGGAACAAACCAACCTCCGCAAAGAGATCGAAAAACTAACCGTCGAACGCGCCGCGGCACACGCCCCCATCCCGGCTGAGACACTTGCCCTGTATGACCAACTCCGCCAGCAGCGCCGCGGTGTGGCCGTTGCCTGTGTCAGTGACAACGCTTGCAGTGCCTGCGGGTCTTCCCTAACCCCGTCCGAGGTCCAGGCAGCGCGTTCCACTGCCATGGCACGCTGTCCTTCGTGCGGACGCATCCTGTACGGCAATTGACAAGGTGACGTATGCGTTTCCGATTGCCAACCATCGACGATTTTTCCTTCTGGCTGGGTTTCATCCTTGCCTCCCTGCTCTGGTGGGTGCTGTCCATGATCCGCCCGGCCATCCGCCAGATGATCGAAAATGGCCGCGCCAAACAGGCTGAGAAAAAGGAACAAGCCAAATCTGTCAGCGCCATCGAAGAGCGCTACCGCCAGTTGGTGTTGCAGCAGGCGCAGGGCCAGCACCTGGCCGCGTCACTCTTTTCTCTGGATGAGATCATCGAGTCGCCACTCCTGCTTGCCCCGCCTGCCCGCGTGGAACCCGGAGCGCCGGTGGCCAGCGAAGATATCGTCGAAGCAACCATCCCCTACCTGCCGAACTGGCCCGAACTGGCGGCCGTTTACAAGACCCCGACCCTGACCTTGTCCCAGGCTCTTTCCGGCAACTCGGACATCGTTCTGGTCGGTCAGACCGGAATGGGCAAGACCGTCGCTCTGGCCTGTCTCGCCTCCCGTCTTGCCCGCCGCGACCCGGAACCGGGCCTGCCCGAAGAGACGCTGCCCTTCCTGGTGCATGTTGCCGATCTCGATTTCCCGGTCAGCAAAGATAACCCGCTCAATTCCCTGGTCGACCAGGTCGCCGACCGCGCCAGTGTTCTCGATATTCCCCGCATTCCCGAATTCGTCCGCAAGGCATTCAGCGAGGGACGCGCCCTGCTCCTGCTCGATGGTACCGACGAACTGACCCCAGACGGTTTGAAAAATGCCGTGGATTTCATCAAACTGGTCAAGCGCACATATCCCAAAACGCGCATTGTTACTACGGCATCCACGGAATATCTGGACGGATTGGTATCGCTCAACTTCATTCCCTTTGCCCTGGCCGCTTGGGACACCGAACAGCGCACCCATTTCCTGCACAAATGGGGCGAACTCTGGCAACGCTACGTGGCAGTGGAAGCCTGGGCACAGACCAGCGAACATGTCGACCCGCTCCTGCTCACCAACTGGCTCGACAACGATAACAACTCCCTGACCCCGCTTGAATTAACCCTGAAAGCCTGGGGAGCCTATGCCGGGGATACGCGCGGACCGCGCCCGATCGATTTCATCGAAACCCACATCCGCCGCATCACGCCCGCCAACGCCCCGCGCGAAGCTCTCGATCTTCTGGCGTTGCAGGTCACGCTGGCCGCCGAACCTATCTTCGACCCGCGCCGCGCCAAGGAATGGGTTGGCAAGTTCGAACCGGCAGAACCTGCCCCCGCTCCCGAGGAAGAAACAGCAACTGACAAGAAAAACAACAAACCCAGCAAACAGGAGAAACCAGTAGCGCCATCGCAGGGCCTTATTTCCCGCATGGCCGACAGTGGCTTGCTCACCCAGCACCGCAACAACCGCATGCGTTTCCTGCATCCCATCTTCGGCGGGTACCTGGCCGGCCGGTCGCTGGCGAATTACAAACCCGATTCCATTCTCGATCAGCCGCCCTGGATTGGGAAGTTCCTGGCCATGCACTACCTGGCCGCCCATGGCGACGCATCCCCGCTGGCCGAAAAACTGCTCGCCCAGATGGACCGTCCGCTGTCGCGCAATCTCTTCACCGCTGCCCGCTGGCTGCGGGATGCCCCCCGTCAGGCACGCTGGCGCGGTCCCGTCATGGCCAAACTGGCCGAAGTGCTCCAGCAACGCGGCCAACCGCTCGGGTTGCGCGGCCAGGCATTGGCTGCTTTCCTGCACAGTGGCGACCCGTCCATAACGATGCTCTTCCGGCAAGCACTTGCATCCAATGAGGGCGAACTCCTGCAACTGGCCGCCATCGGAGCAGGAACGCTTCAGGATACGAAATCCATCGAAGCGCTTTCGGCCCTGGTCAACAATCCCAGCCCCACGGTCCGACGGGCCGCCTGCCTGGCACTGGTCAGGATCGGCACATCGGCAGCCATGGATGCGGTCGCTTCAGCCCTGCTGCACGGCGACGAAGCCTTGCGCCGCATTGCCGCCGAAGCCATGGCCGTCCATCCGGGAGAAGGACAGGCCATGCTACGCGAAGGCGCCGGTTTGAAAGAAGATCTGCTGGTCCGCCGCGCAGTTTCCTATGGTCTGGCACGCATCCGGCAACCGTGGGCGGATGAACTGCTCAACCATCTCCAGATGGAAGATGAACAATGGATGGTGCGCAATGCGGCCACAGAGGCCCTGGAAGATCGCCACAAAGCCGAAGCTCATGTTCCCAAACGGCTGCCGCCGCCATCCGAATCTCCCTGGCTGATTGCCTTCGCCGGCAAGCAGGGCATGGGCATTTCACCGGATAAACCGCCCACAGACCTGCTGCTCCTGGCCCTCAAATCGGGCACGGAAGAAGAGCAACTGGCATCGATTTATTACTTGCGCATGACGCCAACCGAGGGCGTATTCGGGGCCATGTACCAGGCCATGTATGGCGGCGACCCCACACTGCGGGAAACCGCTTTCCTGGCCTTTGCAGAAATGGCCGCTCGCGGAGTGGATGTGCCCGACCCGGTTCAATTCGGAGTAGGTTACTAATGCTCATCACGAACGCCAAACTTGTCACCTGGGAAACGCCCAACCGCATCCTCGATGACCAGGCTCTCTACATCGAGGATGGACGCATCCGCGAGATCGGCCCAACTGCCAGCCTTGTCCGCCGCTCGCGTGACCCGGAACCCGTGGACGCGCACGGTCAGTTCGTGCTGCCCGGCAATATCTGTGCCCACACCCATTTCTACGGTGCTTTCGCGCGCGGGATGGCCAGCCCCGGCGACCCGGCCC
>CAZRCR010000408.1:0-3163 GCA_964598615.1 uncultured Anaerolinea sp. | reverse complement strand
ATGGTGTCCATTTTTAGCTCATAGCTTTTTGAACATAAAATACTGGGTGTGACCGGGGGGCATGTCGGGCAATTCGCCAAACACAACGTAACCACGTTTCAAGTAAAAGGGCAGAGCATTGAAATCACCGGTCATGAGATGGACAGAATGGCAGCCGCGCTGGCGGGCTTCCTGTTCGGCCTGTTCGAGCAGTTGGCTGCCCAACCCGACCTGACGGAAGCGCTGCTCGGTCCATAGCCGCCCAACGTACAGATAGCCCCAGTAGGTGCCGCCGGTTAGACCGGCGATGATCCTGTCATCCGGGTCACGCGCAAACAACGCCAGTGGAACCCAGTCGACCACTGCCCCTTGAGATGCATCGTAGGTGTCCAACCCGTTGCGGACAACGTCCAAATCCGCAGGGTCGGGAGAATCGGTCAGGGTGATCCGATATTCGGTCATATGGAAACCCTTTCCCTTTTGCGCAGGTTCCTATTTGGCCAGTCGCTGGCCGAGTTCGTAAGCCTGCTGGAGTAGTTCGGGATGTTTTTCGGCGTCGCCCACGTCGTTGAGCGAGCCGTGGACAATGCCGACGATTTCGCTCTTCAGGAAGCGGCACATGGTCTCGAAGGTGTGGATCGCATTGACGACGCCGGAGTTGTATACATCGGTATCGCCGTAGGTGAGGATGATGCCGAACTGTTTGCGGGATACTTCCTTCCAACGGTGCGCCTGGTAGCCATACCAGCGGTCGATGCAGAGTTTCAGTTGGGCGGTGAAGGTGAACCAGTAGATGGGACTGGCAAGGATAATCGCATCGGCGGCCGCGAGCTTGGGGTAGAGCGGCTGCATGTCGTCTTCAATGATACAGACACCGTCGGTGCACAGGTCACAGCCGTCACAGGGACGGATGTCCAGCCCGTGCAGGTAGATGCTTTCCACACTGGCCCCGGCGGCGCGGGCGCCTTCGGCGGCGCGCTCGGCCAATACGGCGCTGTTGCCTCTCTCACGTGGACTGCCTTTCAGGATGAGGATGTTTTTTGTCATAGGATCTCCGTTTCTGATGGTTTGTCACGCTGCAAGCGTGACCTACGCGCCGCCCCAGATGGATCGGTAATGGGCTTTTACGGCTTCTATCTCCGCAGGCCGGCTGGCAGGGAGTTTGCCCGCTTTTTGCAGGGAGTCGACCGTCCAGGTGTCCCGCAGACCGGCGGCGTATAAGAGTTCGATGGCGAAATCGATATAGGCCTGGGGTTGAGCAGTAACGATGTTCCCGTCCACAACAACCGACTTGTCCTCATAGGTGCCATCTTTCCAGTCAGGAAGTTGGGAATCTTTTCCGTATCCGTGCGTGAAGTGTCGTCCCTTCAAGATGCCGGCTCTGGCAAGCAGGCGCGGACCGGCACAGATCGCCCCGCAGGTTGCCCCGGAACGATGGGCGGACCGGATGATTTCGAGCAGCGTTTCGTTCTCCAGAACGGCTTTTGTATCGCCGCCTGGGACGATGATCACCCGGTATTCTTCAGGATGCACGTCTGCGTAGCGGTGCGTGGCGCGTTGGGCGATCCCACTGGGACCAAGGTAATCAGTGCCATCGGGCGTGGCAACGTCAATTGCCTGGTTTTGATCGTGCAGCACCTGGGCGGCCAGGATGGCTTCGAATTCGATGCAATCCGGGTAAAAGAGGATCAGGACTTTGGTTTTCATGCTTCCCTTTCCAACGTCTCGAGATCTCCTGGCGTGAACTCCACCACTGGGATTTCGTTCTCGATCCGATGGCGCATATCGGCGAGGATCGCTTTGTGACGGTCAGCCGCTTTGCTCATATCCCAATATTTGTACTTATAGGCGTAATCCAGCATTTCGTTGAATTTCAGGAAAAGTGGGATTTGAGCGATCCAGGCGGGATCGAGTGGCTTTTCGAGGCGATACCCTTTCAGGAAGTGACTCAAGTAATGGACGGTGAATTCGCGCCGTTGAGCGGTTTCAGAACGGGGCAGGGGCAGGCAGTTATACAGGGCAATGACAATATCCCCGATATACCAGAGATAGTGGGCAGCATCGAAGTCGAAGGCGATCAAGCGGCCGTTGTCATTGAAGAAGTTGCCATGGTGCAGGTCGCCGTGAACGAGACCAAAAACCTGCGGGTTGCGTGGCAGGCCATTCAGGGTGGCGACCATTTCATCAAAGCGTTGCCAGACGAGCGGCTGGTCGGCGGGGATCAGGCCGCGGTAGTCGAGAAGATCATCTGCGTCCCAGGCAGGTCGTTTCCAGGCCGGGTCGGATGGCTGGTACCTAGCTGCCAGATGGTGGATACGCCCCATCAGACGGCCCCATTCCACCAGCACCGTTTCCGGGAACTCAACCACGGACTCGTCCGGGTACATGAAGCCGGGGACTTTTTCGAAAGCGTAGGCCAGGAAACAGGCTTCGTTATCCAGTGGTATGGTTTCGATCAAGTTCCCTTCCCTTGACGGGACCGGGAGCGCTACCGGCACGCCATAGGCGTCGAGATAGCGAACGAAGTCCAGTTCGCCGAGCAGTTGTGCCTCGGTCGCGCCGATGGTCTGATCGGTTGTGTTCCACAGGCCCGGGCTGACTTTAAGGATGCGGGGCAGTCCGTCCAACTGGCCTTCATAGACGAATGCCGAACCGTCCAGTTCTTCGAGCGAGGCGCGCTCGAAACCAAAGCGCTGGCAGGCCTCCTGCAGAATCTCGTCGGTATAGCGCAGGCGCACTGCGCGCAGTTTATTTTCACTCATGGTTATTTCTATTACCTGTCCGGGATGGCATGGGAACCATCCCTGCTGAAGTTCATGTTTTTTGGGAGATCGCCAGCAAACTGGTGGCGCTTTGGAAACCGACCGCGTTCAACCGCTCGAGCAGTTCCAGGCCGCGGGCGCGCAGGTCTGCCTCGCCGGGCAGACCTTCAAGCCGCTGGATATACTGGTTGGTGACGTCGGTCAGGTACTTGACCGTTTCAGGGTCTTTCGGGTCGCCGCTCAAGTCGTTCAGGTCATGTACGGCCACTTCCTGCAAGCCCAACCCGGAGATGATTTCCAGTAGTTGCGGGCGGGTGTAGGTCTCGTTGTGGATGACACCTTTGGCGGTGTCGATGTATCCCCACCAATGGTGCATGAGCACATGCGTCATCTGGGCTTCGGTCTGGTTATCGCTGTACATC
>CAZRCR010000407.1:0-3164 GCA_964598615.1 uncultured Anaerolinea sp. | reverse complement strand
AAGGCTGCGCCGTTGATGTCCACCAGACCGGCTCCATCGGGGCGGGTGTAGGCAATACGTGTCCCATCGGGTGACCAGGCGAAGGTGGTGCCCCACCAGCCGTAAATGCCGCCGGAATTGACCTCGATGATATCGTAGGTCGCACCGGGCTTTTCGTTCTCGAAGATCAGGAAGTGCAGGTCGTTATTGGCCTGCCAGCCGGGGGCGGTGGCGCGCGGCTCGACAGTGGAGTAGGCGATCAGGTAGGTCTCCCCCGGCTGCCAGGAGGCAAAATGGACGACGTTCGAGATGCCCAGGTCGATCGGTTCCTCGGTGGGCAGGGCGGTGCTCACGGCCCACAGGGTATTGATCTCCTGATCGAGCGGCTGGGTGGATTTGCGGGTGAACAGCAGCCATTTACCGTCGGAGGAAAGTTCGAAGATGTGCCCATCGAGGTCTCCGCTGGTGACGAGTGGACGACGCACCGAGGTGGAACCTTCCATGATCCAGGCGTTGCCGCCGGTGAGATAGATCAGTTTGCCGGGGATGGGCACCGGGGCGAAGGGCGACTGCACACCCACCATGACGATTTCATCAACCGCAGGCTGCAGGATGACCTCGTCCACTGCCTCGCCTTCCCCGATCTCGAAGCCGTCCTCGTAAACGTGGCGGATGGTGACTTCGCTTAGCCCGTTCTGCCCGGCCTGCACGAGGCGGGTTTCACCGGAAGGCAGGGACTCGTTGCGCAGGGTGGTGCGTTCGAAAGGAAGCACCTCCTGGCGTATCTCGAACTCCTCGACCACGCGGGTCACGGTGACGATCTCGCCGCCTGCCAGGGCAGTGAAGGCGGCCGGGTTGACCCGGTCGGTGGCGGACAACGTGATCCCGGCTGCGTCCAGCGCGTTTTGCACACTGCTCCCGGCCTCCAGCGTGACCTGCTGGCTGGTGCCATCGGCGCTGACGCTGACGGTGATATCCGGTTGCTGCACGGCGGCAGGCGCGCCTCCGCAAGCGGCGAGCAACATAATGAACAGGAGCGGCAGGATCAAGTTTCGGAGTTTGGTGAGGTTTGGCATGGTGGCTTTCTGAAGACGAATCGGCTTGACGCAACAGAAACCAGGGATGTGTTTGGTTTTGTGTTGCTTTGTACCCTTCGTGTTAAAAACCGGTTTGCCTCGGAGACGCTGGTATAATCCAAGCGCTATTTCGTCCGCCCGGTGACAGTCAGTGTGCCGTCTGCGATGGAGATGTTATCCAGCCGGAAACCAATGGCGGCGGGACCGATCGCCCCGGTGAAAGTTTCCTGTACGGTTGCGGCGATGGTGTCGAGCAATCCTTCGGGAACAGGCAGGGGGCCGAAGTCTGCGGAAACGAGTTCGATCTGGATCTCTCCGTTCTCGTCGATCCCGGCATCCAGGACGATGCTCGCGGTGGCCTGGAAATAGCCCTGTTCGGCGGTTCCGTAGACTTGCACCTGACCATCCCGCAAGGTCACTTGCGGATCGGTGATGAACGGGTCGGTCTGCTCCTGGAGCTTGTAGGCCAAGTAGGAGGTCAACTGTGTTTCATCGATGGAGAACGTCATCTGCCCGGTGGATGCACCTTCGGCGATGGCCGTCTGGATGGTGAACTCGATCTGCCCGGCGGCTTCCGTGGAAACCGGGATGCGTGTTTCGGGATAGTCTGGTCCGCCGATGAAGATGGTGCAGGCCAGCATGGTCAGGATGACGAAAACCAGTAAAGCAAGAACGGTCAGTTTACGTGTATTCATAGTGCCTCTTTTGCATCGCAGGTAGATACCAAATTATCGGAGTTATTATAGCATGAGCGAATCTGAAAACCCGTCCACGCTGGATGTGCCAGCTGCCATCGAGGCCCTGCTGTTCGTGTCGGCGGAGCCGGTGGCTCCCTCGCAACTGGCCGCCGCACTTGAGATCTCTGCCTCGGCAGTGGAAGTGGGCTTGCAGCAATTGGACAGCGAACTGCAGACGCGTGGCCTGCGCCTCCAGCGTCACGGCGGGCGGGTGCAGTTGACCACTGCGCCGGAAATGGCCGAGACCGTGGAACGGTTCCTCGGGTTGGAAGCCACAAGTCGTCTGAGCCGCGCTGCTTTGGAGACTCTGGCCATCGTGGCTTACCAACAGCCGGTTACCCGTCCGCAGATCGAGGCGGTGCGCGGCGTCAGCAGTGATGGCGTGATGAAGTCCCTGCTCGGGAAGGGACTGGTGCAGGAGGTCGGCCGTGCTGACGGTCCCGGCCGCCCGATCCTGTATGGTACGGCCCCCGATTTCCTCCAGCACTTTGGTTTGAACTCGCTGATGGAACTCCCGCCGCTCAACCTGGAAACCCCGGAGAGCGTTGAGAGCCACGACGAGATGTTGAAAGGTTAACATGGAAGAACGTGTGCAAAAGATCCTGGCACGGGCCGGTTACGGGTCGCGCCGGGCATGTGAAGAGATCATCGCCAAAGGCCGGGTGCGGGTCAACGACCAGGTCATCGGTCTGGGCGACAAAGCCGATCCGGTGAAGGATAAGATCGTCGTGGATGGGCGTCTGCTCGAGCGTGCGGAGGAACTCGTCTACGTGGCGATGTATAAGCCGCGCGGCGTCCTGTCCACGGTCAAGGAACCGGGCGAACGCCAAACGGTGCGGGACCTGGTGCCGGTTCCCGGTACCCTGTACCCGGTTGGCCGCCTGGACTATGATTCCGAGGGCTTGATCTTGTTGACCAACGATGGCGATCTTGCCAACCAGTTGACCCATCCGCGTTATGAGCACGAGAAGGAATACCGCGTGCTGGTGGCGAAAGTCCCCGACCCCGAACAGATCAATCTTTGGCGGCGCGGCGTGGTGTTGGAAGACGGTTTCAAAACAGCACCTGTGGAAGTGTACGTGGCTTCCCGCTATGGCAAGGGAGCCTGGTTGAACGTCACCCTGCGGGAGGGACACAAGCGCCAAATCCGCGAGATGGGCAAAGTGACCGGCCTGCCGGTGGCCAAGATCATCCGGGTGCGCATTGGCAGCCTGCGCCTGGGGAACCTGAAGCCGCGCCAATGGCGCTACCTGACTGCCGAAGAGATCGAGGATTTGCATAAACCCGCCGGGGCGGAAGCCCCGAAAACCAAACCAGGCCGCAGAGGCCGAAAATAGACCACGGAGGAGACATGTCCGAAAAGAAGCACGTT
>CAZRCR010000406.1:0-3167 GCA_964598615.1 uncultured Anaerolinea sp. | reverse complement strand
TGCGCTGGGTGATCGTTGCTGTGAATCTATCCAACCAACCCGTTTCCCTCCAACTGGAAGCGGTGCATGGCACGCTGCCCGTACAAGGCGACCAGTTTGAGACCTCCGAGCAAAATGATCTCTCTCTGGTTTCGCAGGGCTCCCCACAAGACCCTTGGAATCTCGCTCCGCTCAGCGTAACCACGCTGATCCTGGACAGGTAGGGCAGCATGAGAAAAAAGGAAGCACTTTGGTTCTATTTGTTGATCTTGCCCTGGGTGATCGGTTTTGTGACCCTTACCCTGGGGCCGATGATCTATTCCTTCATTCTCAGCCTGACAGACTGGGATCTATTCACAGCCCCCAAATTCAACGATTTTCAAAACTATATCTCCCTGTTCACAACCGATAAGATCTTTTGGAAAGCAGTCTATAACACACTGTACTATGCGCTGATCTCGGTTCCGTTGGGCATGACCTTTTCACTTTTTATTGCTTACTTCCTCAATCGACCCATCAAAGGTTCCGCCATCTACCGCACGCTGTACTATATCCCTGCTACCGTACCGGCAGTGGCTTCCGCCTTGCTTTTCAAGTGGCTTCTCGCTCCCGATGCCGGCATGATCAATCGTTTTCTGGCATTGTTCGGTATCGACGGACCCGCCTGGTTGCTGGAACCGCAGTGGGTTAAGCCTGCCCTGATCCTGATGTCCTTATGGACAGTGGGCTCCAACATCACCCTGCTCATGGCGGGTATCAAAAGTGTCCCCAATGAATTCTACGAAGCGGCTGCTTTGGATGGCGCTTCGCCCCTGCTGCAGTATTATCGCATCACTTTACCTTTATTAACCCCGGTGATCTTCTTCAACGTGATCAACGGTCTGATCGGCTCTTTGCAGATCTTCACACAGATCTACATCATGACCAATACCGGGGGGGCGACAATGGGCGGACCCAACAATGCCAGCATGATGATCGTACCTTACCTTTTCAATAACGGCTTCCGCTTCTACAAAATGGGATATGCATCGGCAATTGCCTGGGTTTTATTCTTGCTCGTTATGCTGCTGACCCTTCTGGTTTTCCGTTCCTCCTCCGCCTGGGTCTACTACGAAACCGAGGTGAGAAAATGAAAAAAATGGGCTGGCTGGAAAAAATATTCAACTATGTTGTTCTGACTGCCCTGGGTGCATTGCTGGCCGCTCCGTTCGTGTACGTGATCTCCATGGCTCTGGCCAGTGATGCCACTTCTTCCAAGCTGACTTTCACTTTTATCCCGCATGAGTTTCACTGGGAAAATTTTATCCGTGTCTTCACAACCCGCTTGAATTTCGGCCAGTTCCTGTACAACAGTCTGATCCTGGTACTCTTTTCGATGATCGGGCAGGTGTTTGTCAGCAGCCTGGTGGCCTATGCCTTTGCCCGCTTGCGTGCACCCGGAAAGAACGTGATCTTCATCATTCTGCTTTCCACGATGATGATCCCCACCGAGGTGACCCTTATCCCCCAATTCATCCTGTTTCGAAAATTGGATTGGATCAACACGCTTCTGCCCATGATCGTCCCCAATTTTTTCGGGGGTGCCTATAATATTTTCCTGCTGCGTCAGTTCATTACCCGCATCCCGGTTGAATTGGACGAAGCAGCCCAGATCGATGGGCTCAATTACTTCGGGATCTATATCCGCATCATCCTCCCGTTGATCCGTCCGGCTCTGATCGCCGTGGCAATCTTCACCTTTGTATGGAACTGGGGCTCCTTCTTCGGTCCGTTAATCTACGTCAACGAGGTGGACAAAATGCCCCTGGCTCTCGGGGTTCAGATCCTGAGCGCTACAAATAGCGCCGGACAGATCCCACCCTGGAACCTGGTGATGGTTGGCGCGCTCGTGTTGACCGTGCCGATGATCCTGGTCTACTTCTTTGGGCAGCGCTTCATGGACCAGTTGAGCTTGACCGGCGGAAGCACGGGCATAAAATAGGCCCCTGCTCGGCGCTCTTTTCTCCCTGATGACATATCTTTCTGAGGTTCTGTGACTACTTCATCTTCTGTTACCCTGCGCCCAGGCTATATCACGATTGAAGGCCAGCCGGTCATCCTCCTCACAAGTTCACTTTTTTATTTTCGTATCCCGGCCGCCGAATGGCGGGATCGTATGCGTATCCTGCGTCTCTTGGGATACAACACAATTGATGTTTACTTCCCCTGGAATTACCATGAAGCTGAACCTGGAAACTGGCTTTTCGAAGGGGAACGCGATGTGCGGGCATTTCTCCAGATGGCAAAAGAAGAGGGCTTATGGGTGGTGGCCCGGCCTGGCCCGTATATTTGTTCGGAATGGGACGGGGGTTCGCTTCCCGCCTGGCTCAATGCTGCCGGCATGTACCTGCGGCAAAACAGTCTTCCCTATCTGGAAATGGTTGAGCATTGGTATCGCAAAATCATGCCAATCCTGTCCGGCTACCAGATCGACCAGGAAGGTACCATCATCCTGGTTCAACTCGAAAACGAACTGGATTTCTTCGACTGCACCGATCGTGCCGGAATGATGGCAGCACTTCGGGATATGGCATTATCCCAGGGGATCACCGTCCCCTTGATCGCGTGTGCCGGACAAGGGGATATCAAGGCTGCCACGGGGGATGTTCCCGGCGTGGTTCCAGCCTGCAACTTTTACTTCGAAAGCAGCGATCCGGATGTCGAGGAACGTATTCGCCATTACGCCAATCTGCTCCGTGAACAGGGATACCCGCTTTGCATCTCCGAAACAAACCGGTCTCATACGGAACTGCGCCGGCTGCTGGCAGGCGGAGCCAAGCTGCTTGGTCCTTATTTGCAGACAAGCGGCACGGATTTCGGGTATTCAACCAGTGTCAATAACTGGGCGGAGCCGCTTGCCTTCCTGACTTCCCACTATGACCTGGGCGGTATGGTATCCCCTGGTGGAAGAGTACGCGCCGAGGGTTGCGAAGCATTGATCTTCACGAAAATGTTGAATGCCCTCGGTCCGGAGATTGCACAAGCCTCCCCCCTGCCTCATCCTCCCATACCCATCCACGGCATAGAGGGACACGCGCTTGCATTCTTGGGTGGGGGCTGCCTGGTAGCCCTTCCCAACCTCACCCCGGAAACGATACAGGCCAGGCTGGGAAAGACATCCGGGTGCTTCCCCCTCAGCACGGAAGAGC
>CAZRCR010000405.1:0-3169 GCA_964598615.1 uncultured Anaerolinea sp. | reverse complement strand
CTTCATGGTGGCACTTGGCACCCACCCGGCCTTGCCGGAAGAAGCACTCAATAAATTAGTTGGTGTTACCGCCGAAGAACGTGCCACAACGTTCAAACGTGTCAACGTATTGAACCACGCCTGGGACGACCCGTCCGCGCTGACGACCATCGGCACAATGGACGCCGAGGATATCCAATCGATCGCCGGGAAGAACTGGCATCCGTCCCTGCCCGAGAGCGTGGACATCCGCATCAACAAAGCCGCACTCGAATACGACCACATCATCATCATCGGCCCGACCTTCCCCCACGAAGTGGTCGGTTTTTCGGGCGGAGCCAAATACCTGTTCCCCGGCATCTCCGGTCCGGAGATGATCAATGCCACCCACTGGCTGGGGGCGCTGGCCGGTGTGGTCGGGACCATCGGTCTGAAAGAGACCCCGGTCCGGGCGATGATCCACGCTGCAGCCAAGCGACTCCGCACCCCGGTCACGCTCGCCGCGCTGGTCGTGGACGGTCACGATCTGGCCGGGATGTTCATCGGTGACCTGTTCGAAGCCTGGAGCGCCGCGGCAGACCTGTCCGCCCGGCGCAACGTGGTCTGGAGCGACAAGCCCTACCAGCGGGTACTGTCCTGCGCCCCGTCCATGTACGACGAACTATGGACGGCCGCCAAGGCCATGTACAAGCTCGAACCGGCAGTCGCTGTCGGCGGCGAAGTGGTCATCTACGCCCCGCACCTGGATGTGGTCAGTCACGTGCACGGCAAATATATTTACGAGATCGGCTATCACATCCTGCCGTATTTCCTGAACGACTGGGAACGCTTCAAGCACATCCCGCTCGGCGTACTGGCGCACAGCACCCACGTACGCGGTTCCGGCGTGATGGAGAACGGGATCGAAAAACCGAACGTACGCGTGACCCTGTCCAGCAAGATCTCTGCCGAAGACTGCGCCTGCCTGAACCTAGGCTACCTTGACCCTGCAAAGGTCAACGCGGATGAATGGAAAGGCCGCGAAGCTGAAGGCATTCTCTATGTCCCGCGAGCGGGCGAGATGTTGTATCGCGTGAAGAATTAAACACAAAGGACACGAAGGAACACCAAGAAAGAAAAATGAAAAACTTCGTGGCTCTTCCTTGGTGAAACTTGGTGACCTTCGTGTTGAGAATTTTTGGAGAAGAGAAATGAACTACAAAATCGGCATCGTTGGTCTGGGCGTCATGGGACACAATCTGGCCCTCAACATGGAACGCAACGGCTTCCCCGTGGCAGGCTACGACCTGGACCCCGCCAAAACCAAAGCCTTCCTCGAAGGCCCCGGCAAGGGCAAGCAAATCATCGGCGTGGACTCCCCCGCCGCGCTGATGGCAGTGCTCGAAAAGCCGCGCCGCATCCTGTTGATGGTCCCGGCGGGTGCGCCGGTCGATTCGGCCATTGCCCACCTCAAGCCGCACCTCGAACCAGGGGACATCCTGATGGACGGCGGCAACTCCTTCTTCCTCGACACCGAGCGCCGCAACAAGGAACTCGAAGCCGAAGGATTCAACTTCATTGGCACGGGCGTCTCGGGGGGCGAAGAAGGCGCGCTCTGGGGTCCCGCCATCATGCCCGGCGGACAGCGCCCGGCCTGGGAAGCGGTCGCCCCGATCCTGAGCGCCATCGCTGCCAAAGCGGAAGACGGCGCCCCCTGCGTGGACTATATGGGTCCGCGCGGTGCGGGTCACTACGTCAAGATGGTCCACAACGGCATCGAGTACGGCGACATGCAGCTCATCGCCGAGGTCTACGACTTGCTCCACCGCGGTCTGGGACTGTCGGCTGCGGAACTGCATGATATTTTCTCGGACTGGAACAAGGGCGAACTGAAATCGTATCTCATCGAGATCACCGCCGACATCTTCGCCAAAACGGACCCAGAAACGGGCCGCCCGCTCGTGGATCTGATCCTCGACGAGGCCCAGCAGAAGGGCACCGGCAAGTGGACCTCGCAGAACGCCCTGGACGTGGGCGCGCCCATCCCGACCATCAACGCCGCCGTCGAGAGCCGGATCCTCTCCGGGTTGAAGGGGCAGCGCGTGGCCGCCAGCAAACAGATCCATGGTCCACAGCCGGTGTATAAAGGCGACCGTCAGAAACTGATCGACGCCGCCCGCGACGCGTTGTACGCCAGCAAGATAACCTCCTACGCCCAGGGACTGGGGCTCCTGCGCATCGCCTCCGAGGAATACAAGTACGACCTGGACATGGGCAATATCGCAAAGATCTGGCGGGCAGGCTGCATCATCCGCGCCGACCTGCTGGGTGACATCACCGCCGCCTACCGGCGCGACCCGGCCCTGGTCAACCTGCTGCTGGATGACGCCTTCCGGTCCGCCGTGGAAAGCCGCCAGGAAGCCTGGCGCTTCGTGGTGCAGACCGCGGTTGGGATGGGCATCCCGGCCCTGGCCATTTCCGCTTCGCTGGCGTACTTCGACGCCTACCGCAGCGAGCGTCTGCCTGCCAACTTGACGCAGGCCCAGCGCGATTATTTTGGCGCCCATACCTATCGCCGCATCGACCGCGATGGGTCGTTCCACACGGAATGGAATTAACCCGTAGGGGCGCAAGGCCTTGCGCCCCTACACACGAGGAGAATTTATGAAATACGGACTCAACATCAACCCCACCGGCGCGCTGGATTTTCTCTCCCTCGGCGCGCTGGTACACCGTCTCGACACGGGCATCATCCCCTTCCGCAAAGCGACCGAGTGCCAGATCCACGTCTCGGGTGGTGAGTTCAACTGCGCCGCCAACCTGTCGGACTGCTTCCGCCTGAACACCGGCATCGCCAGCGCAATGGTGGACTACCCCATCGGCGACCTGATCGCCGAGCGTGTGCGGGCCATGGGCGTCAAGCCGTTCTACAAGCAGTTCAAGCACAACGGTGTCAACGGCCCCAACATGGCCACCGTCTACAGCGACCGCGGACAGGGCGTGCGCGCCCCGGTCGTGTTCTACAACCGCTCCAACGAAGCCGCCGCCCAGCTCAAACCGGGTGACTTCGACTGGAAGTCCATCTTCTCCAACGGCGTACGCTGGTTCCACAGCGGCGGCATCTTCGCGGCCCTGTCGGAGACCACCGGCGAAGTGATCATCGAAGCCATGAAAGCCGCCAAAGCCGCCGGGGCGATCGTCTCGTTCGACC
>CAZRCR010000404.1:0-3169 GCA_964598615.1 uncultured Anaerolinea sp. | reverse complement strand
CGCTGGTCGGCCTGTTTCGACGGGTTTGTGATTACGACCGAGGCGGGCGACAGCCTGCTGACCGGCTCCATCCCCGACCAGGCCGCCCTGCATGGCCTCCTGGCGCGCATCCGTGACCTGGGCCTGACCCTGGTTTCCATCCAGCCGGCTTGACTTATGCCCCCATCCCCAAAGGTAAACCAATGTCCAATCTCTCTCGCCTGGTTTTTACATTACTCATTTGCTCCTTTCTGGCAATCGGCTGCCAACCCGGTGCCACTCCAACGCCGCTCCCCGTCACACCCGAAGCTGTTTCACCAACCGCTACAGCGTCACAGACCCCGGAGCAACCAACCTCGGATTCATTCATCACTGCGGACAATGTGTCTCAACTCAAAAGGATCGCTTCCCTGGATTTGCCCGGATCGATGTTGAACACCATTATTTTCCTGCCAGACAATCTCACCATGCTCAGCGGTGATATGAACGGGGAAGTGTCCTTGTGGGAACTTGGAACCTGGGGAAAAAACACCTTTCTGCCCCCAAACAGCGATTTCAACCTTGATGACGACGGCAACGCCGCTTTTTTTGGAACACAAACCCTTTTGCCCAACGGGGCAGGGATTGTCACAACCAATGCTGCCGGCGAGATTATAGGCCAGGACTGGGATGGAAACGAACTGTTTAAATACACTCTTGGCGATCGGGTTTACAGTATTGCCATTTCTCCAGATGGCAAGTACCTGGCAGCCGGGGGACTCAGCCCCAAACTGATCATCATCGATCTCGAAATAAATCAGCAGGTTATCGACTTGAGCAACGATTATGAATATATATCCTGTTTGGTCTTCTCACCGGATGGCAAAACCCTGCTGGCATGTTATGAACGCCCGGGAAATGTGATGAAAACCTGGGAGACGGCCACCTGGACAGAAACTGCAACTTTCAGCTATACCACCGAGCGTTTTGACTACCATGACGTTCTTTTTACCCCGGATGGGAAGTCTCTGGTGATCGCCAGCACCCGGAATGACATCGAATTTCTGGATTTGGAAACCGGGCAGATTGTCAAAACATTGCAGGGACATTCAAGAGCGCCTTATCAAATTGCTTTTTCGCCAGATGGTTTGTTACTGGCCTCTGCCAGTGACGATATGACCCTGCGGATTTGGGATGTAAAAAACGGCACAGCCGTATTGATATTAAGGAATCAACACGAAGTTGGGACGGTGGCCTTTTCGCCCGATGGCAAACTGCTTGCCTTTGGGGTCTGGGAAGAAGGTATCCAAGTCTGGGCTTTGAACGAAGAACTACCTCCTACCTCGGCAGCAAGTGCAAGCGGGGAAATCGCCTTTGCTTCTGACCTGGATGGCGATTTTGAAATCTGGCTCGTCAATGCCGATGGCAGGTACCCGCGCCAACTGACGGATAACGACGCGATGGACATCTCCCCGGCTTGGTCGCCTTGCATGGCCTCCTGGCACGCATCCGCGACCTGGGCCTGACCCTGGTCTCCATCCAACCGGCTGAACCCATCGACCAGCCGCCCACCTCCTAAGGAAAAAATATGTCCAACATCTCTCGCCTGGTTTTTACCTTACTTCTCTGCTCGTTTTTAACAATCGGATGCCAATCCGGGACTACCACAAGGCCGATTAGTGCTACGGCCATGCCGACCGCCTTTCCTATTTCACCTGCATCATCAGTCACGCCAGACGCTGAACTGGGGCGAGTGGTAATATCAATGGACAACGTGGATCAGGTCGAAGCCTTGGCAACCCTCGTTGGACATAATGATGGCGTGACCGGCCTGGTTTTTTTGCCGGATGCTGCTTACCTAGCATCCCTGAGTGGTGATTCCGTTTTGACACTATGGGATATCCAGAACGGACAAAAAATTAATACCTTGACAGAACCAGGGGAGCGTGTCTACAACGTGGCCTTCTCCCCGAATGGCGAACTACTGGCAGTAGGCAATCCTGATAACACCATCGGGGTATGGGATGTAAAAAACGGGCAGATTATCCATACCCTCAGCCAACGCAAATCCTTTGTGATGAAACTTGCCTTCTCAACGGATGGTCTTTTACTGGCTTCTGGGGATATTGAAGGTACGATCACCATCTGGGATACAAAAAGCGGACAAGAATTATTCACTCTTCAAGCACCCAATAGCCCGATTGGCAGTCTGGCTTTCTCACCCAATGGCGCATTACTGGCGTCAGGAAATTCTGAAGGCAATACCGACATCACCATCTGGGATATAGAAAGCAAGCAGTCGCTACGCACACTTAGCGGACATCGAGGAAATGTGTATAACCTGATCTTTACACCCGATGGTACGCAACTTATCTCGTCAAGCGGCGACCGGACGATAAAATTCTGGGATACCGAAAGTGGACAGGCGATACGCACACTTAATGGTCACAGTGCTTATGTCTATGGTTTGGCGCTGTCACCCGATGGTGATCTCCTGGCTTCGGCAGACGCGAATGGATTGATCAAGCTGTGGGATGCAAAGAATGGTGATGAACTTCGTACCCTTGATAGTCACGATAAATATACTTTTTATCTTGCTTTCTCCCCGGATGGTACGCTCCTGGCATCCAGTATCGACAAAGGTCAGGCAATCATTTTGTGGGGTGTAAAACCATAAAAGAGACTCTTGTGAAAAAGATATTCAATGTTTTTGGCTTCTTGAGCCTGCTTGCCGCTTGCGCACCGCTGGCAATCCTAAAGCATATGTAAGGCATGCCGATGGCCATTATTTGCTCCAACTGACAGATAATAACGCCCAAAACTGGGGTCCCGTCTGGCGGCCCGGTCAATCCTAAGTTCCATTTGGAGGAAGCGTCATGCACTCGATAGCTGATCTTTCTGCCCCGGGCAGTTACAAAGTAACCATTGATCGTGGACCTGTTGTGCTGCCCTTTGAATTTGACGGGATGAAATTACTTATCCATGCCACCATGAACGATAAACAGGTGAAATTTCTCATCGATAACGGTAGGTTATGGGATGCGGTTTGGTTTTATAACGGCGAGGATGCTGCGATCAATTTGTGTTATTCCGAAAACAAGGAAGATGTCCGAGCGGTTGGTGTTGGCGAGGGTGACGGCACTCTTTTGCGCGAAGGCATGCCGGTAGCGATTGATTTTGGCCCAATTCTTTTTTTTGACCAACCAGCGTT
>CAZRCR010000403.1:0-3179 GCA_964598615.1 uncultured Anaerolinea sp. | reverse complement strand
AGTGTTGACGATCGCCCCGCCCTTCTGCTTGCGCATGATGCGGACTTCTTCTTTCAGGCACAGCCAGATGCCCTTGAGATTGACAGCCATCACCCGATCGAAATTCTCGTTGCTGGACTCCAGCAGCGGGTCGAAATCGCCCTCGATCCCGGCATTATTGAAAGCACAGTCCAGCCGTCCGTGGGTGGTTAGGATGATCTGGAACAAGCTCCGAACCTCCTCCACCTGCGACACATCGCAATGGACGAACAACGCTTCGCCGCCTGCAGCCTGGACCTGTGAAACGGTCTCCGTCCCCCCGGCATCATCATAGTCCGCGACGACCACTTTTGCCCCCTCACGAGCAAAGGCCAGAGCCGTGGTGCGGCCGATCCCATTCGCCCCGCCAGTAACAAGGACAATTTTGTTCCCGAACATTTCGCTCATAATGGTTTCCTCCGCCCGATCATGATTTTTTTATGCTTTAAAGAGCAGCGAACAACACGTCAGTGCGCCCTCGGCCTTGGCCAGTTCGGATGCATCCACCAGTACGGGGTGGAAGCCCGCTGCGTCGAGGCGTTTCAGTGTTTTGGGATAAGCAGGCTGATAGACCAGTCTTTCCCCAACCATCAGCACATTGCCCGCCGATGGTTCGGAAGGATCGACATCGATGAAGTCCATATCGGGGAAAGATGATTTCTCCACCCAGGCCGGGTTGATGAGCAGGGTATGTTCCGCCAACTGCGTAACAGCTGACTTGAGATGCAAACAACCTGTGACAGGCACACCGGTCACGGAATAGCCATAAGGTTTCAGGAAGGCCTGCATCTGGTCGATGGCAGACTGGTTCGAGCGCGTCGTCAGGCCAACGAAGATGCGCAAGCCCACGGTCAACACATCGCCGCCATCCACCGTGCCGGGGGCCTGGATTCGGTACAGGGTCCGGTAGGGAGCCAGTGCGGCAGCGATGGACTCGACCTCGGGCTTGCGCGAGTCCGCGCCGGGACGGGTCAGCACAGCGCATTCATCCAGCACGATGGCAGTATCTTCCACGAAGACCGAGTCGGGCAGGGATGGTTCCTCCGGCAATGCGTGCACATCCACACCCAGGGAGCGCAAGGCTTCCTCGTAGGCGTGGTGCTGGCGGCGGGCAGTTTCCAGGTCGATGGGAATGCGCTCGAGATGGGTGAGTTCACAATTCAGGATCGAGCGGCTGACGGCACGGGTGATGGCAGTGAGCATTTCTTCCTCCTCGGCAAGTCAGGGCAACACACAGGTTGCCCCGTACGGGCGTGTCCGCCCGATCAGAATTTCAAATGTTTGACGGTCAGCCCGTCGTTGATGATCTCTTTCAACGAGTCGATGCCCACCCGCAGGTGGAAATCGGCAAATTCCTGCGTCACCTTGCGGTCAGACTCGGCAGTCTTCACGCCCTCGGGGATCATCGGCTGGTCGGAGACAAGCAGGAGCGCCCCGGCGGGGATCTTGTTGTAGAAGCCGGTAATGAAAATGGTGGCAGTCTCCATATCCACGGCCAGGGCACGAATGCGGCGCAGGTAAGCCTTGAAATCATCGTCATGCTCCCAGACACGCCGGTTGGTGGAGTAGACCGTGCCAGTCCAGTAGTCATGTCCAAAGTTGCGGATGGTGGTGGAGACAGCTTTCTGCAGGTTGAAGGCCGGCAGGGCCGGGACCTCGGGCGGGAAGTAGTCATTCGAGGTGCCTTCACCACGGATGGCGGCAATAGGCAGGATCAGGCTTCCCAGGTCAAGGCGCTGTTTCAGCCCTCCGCATTTTCCCAGAAAGAGCGCCGCTTTCGGGCAGACCGCCGAGAGCAGGTCCATGACCGTGGCGGCGTTGGCCGAACCCATCCCGAAGTTGATCATCGTGATGCCATCTGCGGTGGCAGTGGGCATGGGTTTGCCTTCGCCAATGACCGGCACATCATGCCAGGTGGCAAAGGCACGCAGGTAACTGTCGAAGTTGGTCAGCAGGATGTACTCACCGAAGGCTTCGAGCGGCGTACCGGTATAACGCGGCAGCCAGTTATGGACGATTTCATCTTTGGTTTTCATTCCTGCCACTCCCTTTTCCACAAATAAAGATTCTGATACCACTGCACCCATCCCGCCAATTCTGGTTGGGGTTGGGCTGCTTTCACAATATCTTTTGAAGTAAAGGTAAAGAACCGGTCTGAGGTATTAAGCATTTGCTTGAACTGATGAATACTATGATCAAGATATATATTCCCAGGATGATGGATAACTGAAAAATAAACTTTCTTGAACGGGGTTTCCTGGTTCTCGATAGCATAGGCCAGAAGTTGGTTGCGCCAAAGCTGGTTCAATCCGCCCATGAAGGGACAAGGCTGTTTCTCTGTAAATTTTTCCGCAGGAAATAAAGCCCGCGCATCTTTTGTAATAGGCCAGTATTGAAATGACCTTCCGCTATGGTAATAACACAAATTGGGATCACGATATACATCCGCAGAAGAGTCACAATAATGCTGTCGGGTACGCCCTTTACTGGTTGCCGCCCCACAAGCAGTGAATTCCGGTTCGGAGAGTTTATGTTCAATCAGCCATAGGTTGAGACGGCCCGCATGGTCACGATACGCGATCGCAATATCTGCGTCGGTGCCGCTGGCATCATTATGGTCGTTCAAGAAACCACCTGGATTGGAAATATAAGACTTGCCCCAGAATTCCAGTTGGTAACCACTATTTAGCGATTCAACGTCGATGGCTGCTAAGTCAGGATTGACAGTTTGTAAAATACAGGCAGCTGCATCCGGGTATTGCAGCAAGGGTAAGAAAAGATTGATACAAGCCGCCTGCGAACTGGCCATATGCCGGAAGAATTTGTGCTTCTTGAATTCCAAGGTTTGAACTTTCTGCCGAATAGCTGGGTAGATATGGAAATTATCTTCCAGCGAATCAGGAAAAATCAATTTATTCGGGTGACCATTGAAATAACCGGGCATTTCAGAACCGTGGGTTTGTTTCCAATCAGCCAGATGAGCATAGAGTTCGAGCTGAAATTCGTTCATACCATCCCCCAAATTTGGTACAACCCCAACCTGCCGTTCTCCCCATCCGAATAGAACGTCTCGCGGACCCGGAACCCGGTCGCCGCGGCAAGGGATTCCAACTCCGCCTCATCGTAGTGATGAACGTAGCGCAGTCCGCGTCCGCCGCTGC
>CAZRCR010000402.1:0-3181 GCA_964598615.1 uncultured Anaerolinea sp. | reverse complement strand
TATCTAGCCACTCGGGGTCTTTCTTTTTTTGTCTTGCCTATTGGGTTCAGTCTAGGTCGCCCCTGCTTTTTTTATTTCACCCATAGCTCACGGGGGAATTTTCGTGTTATAAAAATGAAGTTTTTTCCATCCAAGTTTGTCTAATATACAAGAATGAACCTGATACAACACACACAATTGCTGGATCTTTGCCGGGAAGGTGATTTGCAGGCCATCGAGAGATTGGTAAATGACCATTATCCGCAAGTGCTCCGCCTGGCGATCTCAATCCTGGAAGACCCTGCCGAAGCGGAAGAAGCCGCTCAAGAAGTATTTTTGATTGTCCTAAAGGCATTGTCTTCTTACCGTGCCGAAGCTGCTTTTACCACATGGTTATATGCCATTACGGTCAACGTATGCCGCAATGGCCTGCGTAAACTGCGGGCCAAAGAGAGGCTGGTGGAAACACTGCGTTTTCTTTGGCCATCCCGGGCGTCTGAATCATCCCCTGAAGAGACAGCTATCGCAAACGAAACAGAAATGGCTGTCCGGCAGGCCGTCAATTCTCTGGGCGAAAAGCACCGTATTCCTGTGATCTTGTTCTATTACCACGGTCTTTCGACTCTTGAGATTGCCAATATTCTGGATCTTTATGATGGCACGGTCCATTCGCGGCTTTCCGTCGCGCGTGACCGGTTGCGTGTCAGGCTTCGCGGGAAACTGCCCAATCCCGCTGATCTGGATAAGGATATGGAATTATGAATGCGCTCATCCGGTGGCTCCAGGAACAGTTTTCGCACCGATTGGCTCGTCGCAGGATTCAACTGGCGGCCGACCATTCGTTGTCTGCGGAAAAACAACGCTGGCTTGATGAGCATCTGGCTTCTTGCGCCGGGTGCCGTGTCTATGCTGACGAACTCCGCACGCTTGACAGGGCACTTTTGTATGCCGGGCAATCCGGAACAACCCAAGGCTGGTCAGCTGCGCAACTCACACAGTCCAAAAAACGACTGATCAGCACAATTCAAACTCGTTACAGGAGACATATCATGCAGAAACAATTTGTGGCGATCGCCGGGACCTTGGTCGTTCTTGGCATCTTCGTGACAGCGTTTTTTACCTGGGATAGGTGGGGTCAATCTTCAGAGGACATTCCCGCAGCAGATGCTTCGGCTACCGAAACCAGTCCATTGTCCGGCGAATGGGTTGCCACGACAGACTTTGGAGAATTCGTGATCACAGTCGATAAGACCGGCACACGGATCATCCGAACGGATTTGCAATATGCATCCTGGACATGCGGCTCCACAGTGCACGATTTCGGAGTCGTTGTGGACGCATCCACGTGGGAGATCACGGATAACCAGTTTACGTTCTATACGATCTTTGACCAGGCAGGCCAATCCGGTATTTACATCTACGGTACATATCATGCCGATGCCCAAGAGTTTTCCGGAACCTGGGAGGAATTCTCAGACACGATCCAATGTTCAGGGACATGGGAAGCAACCCCTCTGAAATAAAATCGGTGTAGAAATGGTTCTTCAAGCAAAGAAGGTCAGAGCAATGCCTGACCTTCTTTGCTATTTTCCTGCCACTATCCGTTATGTATACATCATGATAAGATGCCCGGAATCACTTTTTTCAATACTGGTTAGGAGAGATATGAAAAGGAATTCACTTATCGTTTTACTTACTCTGGCGGTGCTCCTTTCCGCTTGTAATGCTTTTCCCTCCGTCACCGATGTGCCAGTCCCTACGGACGCATCCCGGCCAACCGACGATGGCTCGGTCCAGTTGAGCATCGAGAATACGACGGACTCCCCCCTGGACGTTTTCTGGGTTGACAATGGTCAGGAACAACCCTACGGCAGTGTGGCCGCTGGTGACATCTTTACAATCATCACCTACCCCGACCATTTGTGGCGTATCAGCGATCCGGCGGGGAACCTGATCCTGGAATACACGGTTACCACGTTCATGGAGCAGACCGTCACCATTACTTCGGAGATGCTCTTCGTGGATACCACCACACCATGCAGGCTGGCATCCAACGGCGATGTGGTGGGGGCCGGTTTCCCGGTTAATTCCTATCGTATGCCATCCACCGGCATGGTCAAGGTTCCGGTCCTGTTCACCGATTTCCCCGATGCCCCTGCCACGCGCACCCCTGAGAATATCCTGTCGATCATCTCCCCTGGTGCGCCCGATTTCTACCGGACCGTTTCCTATGGCCTCCTGGACCTGCAACTGGTCCCGTACCTCCAGTGGCTGCGCATGAGCAAACCGTCCAGCGAATACGACTTCACCACATACGATGGGCAACTCGCTTATATCCAGGAGGCGGTAACCCTGGCGGATCCGGAAGTGGATTTCTCCGACGCGGCCTCGGTCTACATCCTGGCTAACCCGGATGCTACCAGCCTGACCTATGGACCGGCGTTCACCGGTGCCCCGGATTGGGGCGGATTCAGTGCGGACGGAACGATCATTTACAACGCCGCCACTTCTGGCAATGACCTGGAAGCCTGGGGCTATCTCTGGTTGAACCACGAAGCCAATCACACCATGGGCTTGCCCGATCTGTATGCCTATCAGTATGACACTAATAATTACGCTGACCTGCACCGCTTTGTTGGCGATTTCGATATCATGGGGTTTATCGGCGGGAAAGCCCCTGAACTTCTGGCTTTCCAGCGCTGGCAACTCGGTTGGCTGGACGACAGTCAGATCGTTTGCCAGCAGGTTGCGGAGACAACGACAACTCTTTCGCCCATAGAAACCTCTTACGGGGTCAAGGCTGTGATCGTCCCAACCGGTCCGCAAACCGCCGTGGTGATCGAAAGCCGGAGGCCGCTTGGCTATGATAGTAACCTGTTTAAATCCGGCGCTCTGGTTTACACAGTCGATACAGCCATCTACAGCGGGGAAGGGATTTACAACGTTCTCCCGGTGTCGAGTGGTGATCTCTACCGGGATCAGTCGCCGCTTGGACCCGGCGAATCGTTGACCGTTGGGTCCGTGACCATCACGGTTGTCGCTTCCGACGAGAACGGTGACACAGTGCTGGTCACTGTAAAGCCATAGCAGAAATTTGGCTTGCGAGAACAAAAGGCCAGGGTTGTCCCTGACCTTTTGTGTTCGTCCTTTCTGCTCGGCTTACTCCATCCACAACCCGCCTGTGGACTCCATCCAGTCGGCG
>CAZRCR010000401.1:0-3190 GCA_964598615.1 uncultured Anaerolinea sp. | reverse complement strand
GGCTCCCCCGTGAGCCAGTTGACCTCCACAGCGGTCAATTCCCGGGAGCCAAGCTCCTCCGCCGGGCCGACCAGGAGCGTGTTCGTGGCAGCGTCCTTGCCGAGCACATAGAGCGGCACACCGGAAGCAAAACCCAGCCCCTTGCGCTGGCCGATGGTGTAGTTCGCCAGGCCGGTATGCTCACCGAGCACGCGTCCATCCCGCGTGGCGATCGGGCCGGGGCGCAGGATCTCGGGAGCGTTACGGCGGATGAAATCGCGATAGTCCTCCCCCGCCAGGAAGCACAGGTCCTGGCTGTCAGCACGCGAGGCGGTGGGCAGGCTGAAGGTCCGCGCCAGTTCGCGCACCTGGGGCTTGGGATACTCGCCAATAGGGAAGAGCGCCTTCGACAGCTTATCCTGCGTCAACACGTGGAGCACATAGGACTGGTCCTTGGCCGGGTCCACGCCGCGCAAGAGTTGCATCCTGCCATCGTCCGCTTTCTGGAGCCGGACGTAGTGACCGGTAGCCATGAAGTCCGCGCCGAGAGCGAGGGCATGATCGAGAAGGAACTCCCAGCGGATGACACGGTTGCAGAGCAGGCACGGGTTGGGGGTCTGGCCGGCGGCGTAGCCGTCGAGAAAATAGGTCACGATGGTCTGGCGGAAAACGTCCTTGGCATCGACCGCGTAGAAGGGAATATCAAGCCGGGCGGCGACACGCCGGGCAAGCGCCATGGCATCCGGGGTGCAGCAGCGGTTGGATTCTTCCTTGCCGGGTTCGGACCACAGGCGCAGCATCATGCCGATGACGTCATAACCCTGCTGTTTGAGCAGGGCGGCGGCAACGGAGGAATCGACGCCTCCCGACATGGCTACGACAACTTTGTTCATAAGTCTCAAAGGTCAACAAGTCTTGCAGGTTCACAAGTCAGACGCACTAGACCGACTGACATGTAGAACCTGTGAGACTATTTTGACAATTCTCTCGTTTTCTCCACCAGCCCCGGTAAAACGGCCAAGAAGGCATCCACATCCGCGGGAGTGGAACCGGAGCCGAGGGTGACGCGCAGCGAGCCAAGCGCCCAGTCACGCGTCAGGCCGATGGAGGTCAATACTTCGCTCGGTTCCGGGTTGCCGGTCTTACAGGCCGAGCCGGAGGAACAGGCAAAGCCCGCGGCATCGAGCAGGGTCAGGAGCAGGTTGCCATCCACATCCTTGAAGACGAAGCTGGCATGGTTGGGCAGGCGGGACTCGGGGTCTCCGGTCAGGCGTGATTCGGGGATCGTTTCCAGAACGGCGCCGATGATGTGGTCGCGCAGCGGGAGAACATGGGCAACGCGCTGGCCACGCTCCTCCACCGTCAAGCGGAGCGCTTCGGCGAAACCGACGATGTAGGGAACGTTCTGCGTTCCGGCGCGCAAGCCGAACTCCTGCCCGCCGCCGCTCTGGACCGGGAGCAGGGGCGTGCCCTTGCGGACATACAACGCCCCGACGCCTTTCGGCCCGTAGAACTTGTGCGCCCCCAGCGACATGAGGTCCACGCTCAGAGCCTGGACATCCAGCGGCAGGTAGGCCGCCGCCTGGACGGCATCCGTGTGGAAGGGAACGCCGTAGGATCGGCAGTAGTCGGCGATCTCGGCGATCGGATTGACGGTGCCGATCTCGTTATTGGCGTACATGACCGAAACAATGGCCGTCTCCTGGCAGATGGCGCGTCCCACCGTTTCGGATCTCACCATCCCGGTTTCGTCAGTCTCCAGCCATTCCACCTGGTAGCCGTAGTGCTGTTCCAGAAATTCCGCCGTCCGGCTGACGGCGTGATGCTCGGTACGGGCAGTCAACACCCACCGGGCATTGTTCTTCTCGCGCATCGCCAGGGATACACCGCGCAGCGCCAGATTGTCGGACTCGGAGCCACAGGAGGTGAAGATGATCTCATCCGGACGGCAATGGAGAGCCGCGGCAACCGTCTCGCGGGCGGTTTCCACGGCCGCTTCAGCCTGCTGTCCAAACCGGTGGACGGAGGATGGGTTGCCGAACTTTCCGCTGAAATAGGGCAGCATCGCGTTGAGCACGCGCGGGTCAACGGGAGTGGTGGCAGCGTAATCGAAGTATTTATTATCAGTCATGGTCACTTTACCTTTAATGACCGTGATTATACCCTGCCCTCCCATCCCCGAAAATCAGGGAGAAGTTGTAATGGTATAATCCCCCCGCTATGGACCTGAACGTTGCCGGACATCAGACCAGCGGTTACACCGTGGCGATCCCCGTTTACGAGGGACCGCTCGACCTGTTGCTCCAACTCATCGAACGCGCCGAGTTGGACATCACCGCCGTGTCGCTGGCACAGGTCACCGACCAATACCTGGCCTACATCCACCAGATGAACGTTCCCGCCGATGAGATCTCGGCCTTCCTGGTGGTGGCGGCGCGCCTGCTGCAGATCAAGTCCGAGGCGCTGCTGCCCCGGCCCCCGGTCCGCGAAGCGGGCGAGGAAGACCCCGGCGAGGCGCTGGCGCGTCAACTGCGCATCTACAAACGCTTCAAGGAACTGGCCAACTGGCTGGACGAGCGCGAAGCCAACCACTTGCGGACCTACCTGCGGGTGGCCCCGCCCCCCAAGGTGGAAGGCCGCCTCGACCTTTCCGACATCACCCTGACCGACCTGATCGCGGCCGCCGAGTCCATTTTTGCCGAGGAAGCCGAAAAACAGGGACTGGGCACGGTCATTTCTGCCCCGCGCATTACCATCCGCGAGCGCATTGCCTGGATCGCCGAACGGCTGGGCGAAAACCCCAACACCATGTTCAGCACACTGGTGGGCGATAAACCCACCCGGCTGGAACTGGTGGTGACCTTCCTGGCCCTGCTGGAACTGGTGAAACGCTACCGTGTGTCCGCCCGGCAGGAGGGACTGTTCACCGACATCGCCATCGAAAAGATGGACGAATGGAAGAACGAAGAGATCGAGATCGAGTTCGAGTAGGGGGAGGAAGAAGTCAAAAGCAAGAAGTGAGAAGCCGCCTTCTCACTTCTTTTTTGTCACCAGCATCCCGGCGAGCAACGCCAGCGCAGCACCCGCCGGGTCGATGAGAAGCGCGTCCACCAGGCTGGGGTGACGGCCCGGCACGAAGGACTGGTGAAACTCGTCCGAAAGGGCATAAAACACAGCCAACACAAAGGCCAGCCACCAGCGTTTGCGGTCC
>CAZRCR010000400.1:0-3191 GCA_964598615.1 uncultured Anaerolinea sp. | reverse complement strand
TCCTCCACCAGAACATTGATCTTCTTGGCCTGCATCCCTGCCTGCCGTCGCACCCCGGTGGCATCATAGACCACGATCATGGCAATCGCCACAGCCACTCCGAAGAGCGCCGTATCGAAGCCTTCGTGCAAACCCACCGCCAGCGCGGCCGAAGTAACCAACGCCGAGTGCGAACTGGGCATCCCGCCGGCAGCGAAGAACGAAGCCCAACTCCAATGCTTGAAGCGAAAAAAATCGATGGGAATCTTCAACGTCTGCGCCAGCAGCCAGCCTGCAAGTGCAGTCAAAAGTACATGATTCTTCAGAAGACTTTCAAAGATCATGCCGCGTCGCTCTCTCCACCCAGTTCGCGCACCCTGAGTTCCGCCTTTTCCAGCAACACCCCGCAGCGCTTTGCCAGCGCCTGCCCACGCTCGAAAAGGGCAATCGACGCTTCCAGCGTCTGCTCGCCCGACTCCAGCACGGCAACGACCCCTTCCAGTTCGGCATAGGCCGATTCGTAATCCAGTTCTTCCACAGGTTTGATCTCAGATTTTGCCATACACACCTATCCATCCACTCGGGTATCGAACTCGCCATCCCGGACGCGCACACGCAGCGCATCCCCGGTGCGGACCTGCGACCGGCTGGCAACCACCTGACCGTTCTTCGTCACAACGGCATAACCGCGCTGCAGCACCCCAAGCGGACTGAGCGCTTCCAGCCGGTTACTCAGCCCGCGCAACCGTGCCCCGGCCAGTTCCAGACGGTGAACCTGGGCCGCGTTACCCCGGCGGCTCAATTCATCCACCCGCTGCCGCTCAGACTGTAACTTCCGCTCCGGGGAGAAGAAACGCAGGCGACCATCCGTCCATTCCAGCGACTCGCGTCGCTTCTGTATTGTTTCCTGGACAGACGCGGCCAGGTATTGGCTCATTTGCATCAGGCCCGATTGCAAATCGAGCACAGTAAGAGGTGTAGCCAGTTCCGCCGCGGCCGTAGGGGTGGGTGCGCGCAGGTCGGAGGCGAAGTCCACCAGAGTGAAGTCCGTCTCGTGGCCCACCCCTGTGATGACCGGCGCCGCTGACGCAACCACCGCCCGCACGACGCGCTCATCATTGAACGCCCACAGGTCTTCGATGGAGCCTCCGCCGCGGGCGAGTAAAATCACATCGGGTTTGGCAGACAGGTTCAGGGTCCGCAAGGCTTCGACGATAGCAGCCGGAGCTTCGTCACCCTGCACAGGAGCCGGAGCCAGGATCACTTCAGCCAGAGGAAAACGCCGCAGGAGCGTATTGAGCATGTCGCGCAGGGCCGCGCCCGTGGGCGAAGTCACGATCCCAATCCGCTTCGGGAATTCGGGGATGGGACGTTTGCGGGCCGCGTCGAACAACCCTTCGGCTTCGAGCACGGCCTTCAGGCGCAGGAACTCCACGTAGAGCGCCCCCTCGCCCAGCGGACGGAGGGTATCCACGTAAAGCTGGTACTGCCCGCCCGCTTCGTACAGGCTGATGCCTCCGTGGGCTTCCACAGACATGCCGTCCTTGAGCGGGAACTTGACGCGGGCGGCATCGTTGCGCCACATCACACAACGCATGGAAGCGCCGGAATCCTTCAGGGTAAAATACAGGTGACCGGAGGACGGTTTCGAGAAATTGGAGATCTCCCCCTGCACCCACACGTTCTGCAAGCGCGCATCCGCTTCGAGCAACTGGCGCACCAGCCGCGTCAGGTCGGTGACAGTGTAATGCGGGACGGTATCGAATAGAGCAGGCTGCATGTCTCTAGATTACTCTTGTTCACAGGCGATGTCAACCTGTGTAAAGCACCCGCGAAAAGATTCAACGAAAATGCAACCTTCCACTTTCCTGCAGTTTACAACCGATAGACAAGGAAGCATTTCTGCTTCTTCTTTGCTACAATAAATATCAAAGGAAAACCATGAAACGCATCTGGGCGCCCTGGCGCATGAAATTCGTTCAATCGCATTCCGAAGGCTGTGTCTTCTGCAGTCTGCCCGCCCTGCCCGATGGACCAGAGAACCTGATCGTCCATCGCGGGGAACGGGCTTTTGTCATCCTGAACCGCTTCCCGTACACGAGCGGACACATCATGGTGGTCGCCAATGAGCATAAGGCTTCCCTCGAAGACCTGGACATGGTTACACGCAGCGAGATGATGGAGCTGTCAGCCCGCTGCATGACCGTCCTGCGGCGCATCTACCATCCGGATGGGTTCAACATGGGTGCCAATATCGGCGAGGCGGCCGGTGCGGGCGTGGTCGGCCATGTTCACATCCATGTTGTCCCCCGCTGGACCGGTGACGCGAGTTTCATGATGACCCTGGCCGAAACCAAGGTTATGCCGGAAGCGCTGGAGGAAACCTACCGGCGTGTATGCGAAGAATGGCGGCGAACAGACTGATCGCCGCAAGCGCCGATCACCTACTCCCTCTCCAAAACTCAGGAGAGGGAGCAGTGTTTATACTCCCAGCATATCATCGCCAGAGGAGCAAACAACGTGGAGCAAAAAGTGTACGATTATGTCATTATCGGTTCCGGCTTCGGCGGCTCCGTCTCTGCCATGCGGCTGACCGAAAAAGGCTATTCCGTGCTGGTGCTCGAAAAGGGGAAGCGTTACCGCGACCAGGATTTCGCCAAGACAAACCTGCAATTCTGGAAATACTTGTGGGCCCCCGCCCTGCGCTCGTTCGGCATCCTGCAAATCAGCATCCTGAAAGGCGTGATGGTCCTGCACGGAGCAGGTGTGGGCGGCGGAAGCCTGGGCTATGCCAATGTGCTCGAGATTCCCACCGATGAGACCTTCGCAACCCCGGTCTGGAACGAGTCACTTGCCTGGGGCGAGGTGCTCCGCCCGCACTACGAAACCGCACGGCGGATGCTCGGAGCAGCGCGCAACCCCAAATTGTGGAAAGCCGATGAAGTATTGAAACAGATGGCGGAGGAACGCGGCATGGGCCATACCTTCCGCGCCACTGACGTGGGGGCTTTCTTCGGTGAGGCAGAAAAAACCGTACCGGACCCATACTTTGGCGGCCAAGGCCCAGAGCGGGCCGGATGCCGTCATTGCGGCGGGTGCATGGTCGGCTGCCGCTACAACGCCAAGAACACCCTGCCCAAGAATTATCTCTACTTCGCCGAGAAGAACGGGGCGCAAGTGATCGCCGAGGCGCAGGTAACCGATGTTCGACC
>CAZRCR010000399.1:0-3193 GCA_964598615.1 uncultured Anaerolinea sp. | reverse complement strand
CCTTCGGCACACTCCGTCAACTCTTCTACGCCATCTTCCTGACCGATGTGGTCGGTATCGAGCCGCGGCTGGCTTCCGTGGCAGCCTTCCTGGGAGTGGTCTGGGACGCGGTCAATGACCCGCTGGTGGGCATGCTCAGCGACCGCATCCGCACCCGCTGGGGGCGGCGGCGCCCGTTCCTGCTGTTCTTTGCTGTTCCGTTCGGGTTGGCCTTTGTGGCGCTGTGGTGGGCACCGCCTTTCGAAAATCAATACCTGCTGGCTGCCACCGTCTCGCTGGTCTATATGCTGAGCGACACGCTCCAGACCTTCATCAGCGTGCCACTTTACGCCCTGACCCCCGACATCGCCCCCGATTACGACGAACGCACCTCGCTAACCGGTTTCCGCATGTTCTTCAACCTGGTTGCTTCGCTGGCGGCAGCCGTCACTGCACCCGCCATCGTGGACGCAGCCCTGGCGGGCGGCGCCACTCAGCAGCAAGGCTATTTCATCGTCTCGGCCATCTTTGGCGGACTGGCGGTCATCCCGCCGCTGTTAATCTTCTTTACCGTGCGCGAGAAACCGCGTCCGGAGGCTGAAACGGCCCGGGAAGAGCGGACCCCGTTCCTGGTCACGCTCCAAACGGCCTGGAGCAATGTCCCGTTCCGCTACGCTTCGGCGCTGTTCATGCTGAACTATATTACCTTTGACCTGGTGGGACTGGTACTGCCGTTCTACATTGCCTACTGGGTGGCAGGCGGGAACCTGCTGGCTAAAACAATGGGACTGACGCTCGAATCGGCAGTCTTCGCCTTCATGCTGGTTACCTCCGTGCTCATGCTACCGTTCTGGGTGTGGGTTTCCAAAAAAATGAACAAGAACACGGCCTATATGATCGGGATGGGATTTTGGGCCGTGGTACAGTTGCTGCTCTTCACCATCCAGCCGGGACAGATCACCCTATGCCTGGTTTTGGCTGTGATGGCGGGCATCTCGGTCTCCACCGCCCACGTGTTGCCCGACGCGCTCTTCCCGGATGTGATCGAATGGGATGAACTGCGCACCGGGCGCCGTCAGGAAGGTGTGTATTACGGCATCAAGAACTTCATCCGCAAACTGACCGGAGCGCTGGCGATCTTCATCGCCCTGCAGGTACTCGGCTGGTTCGGCTACCAGGCCCCGCCCGAAGGAGCGACCTTCTTCACCCAGTCCCCGCAAACGCTGACCGCCATCCGCATCCTGATCGGGCCGCTTGGCGCAGTGCTGCTGATCAGCGCCATTGTTATTGCCGGTTTTTATCCGCTGACGCGCGAAAAGCATGCCCGCATTCAGGAACTTCTGGCGCGCAAAGCCGCGCGTAAACTGGCGGGAGAAGAACACCAATGACAACCGAAGCACCGAAGCTGACCTTCTGGCAACAACTCATCTTCGGCTCCGGCGACTGGGGGGAAGCCCGCTATGGAACCCTACGGCAGATCTTCTATGCCATCTTCCTGACCGACGTGGTTGGCCTGGAACCGCGGCTGGCATCCGTAGCCGCGTTGGTGGGCATCCTCTGGGATGCAATTAACGACCCACTGATCGGTATGCTCACCGACCGGGTGCGCACCCGCTGGGGGCGGCGGCGTCCATTCCTGTTGTTCTTCGCCATCCCGTTCGGGGCCAGTTTCATGCTCCTGTGGTGGGCGCCGCCGTGGAACAACCAGTATCTGCTGGCCGCCACCGTGACCCTGGCATTTATGGTCAGCGACACGCTCGAAACGCTGGTGGGTGTACCCTTCTCAACGCTCCTGCCCGAAATGACCCCCGACTACGACGAACGCACCACTCTGACCAGTTTCCGCATCTTCTTCAACCTGGCAGCTTCACTGGTCACTGCCGTGGCTGCCCCCGCCATCGTGGACGCGGTCATGGCCGCCGGCTGGACCCAGCAACAAGGGTACCTGCTCGTAGCTGGAATCTTTGGCGGCCTCGCCGCCCTTCCCTTCCTGCTCATTTTCGCTGTGGTACGCGAACGTCACGGAATGTTGGACCAGCCCCGGGAAGAAGTATCTTTCAAGGAAACGGTCCGCACAGCCTGGGCCAATGTTCCTTTCCGCTTCGCATCGATCATCTACATGCTGAACTGGATCACCTTCGACATGGTGGCTCTCGTTCTGCCCTTCTACCTGCTCTACTGGATCGCGCGCGGGAACCTGCTGGCCTCTGCCAATCTCTTTGGCATTTCGTTACCCATCGAGTCAGCCGTCTTCGCCCTGCTGCTGGTGACAGCAGTCATCGCTCTGCCTTTCTGGCTTTGGCTCTCGCACAAACTCGGCAAACACGTGGCCTACATCATCGGCATGGTCTTCTGGGCCGGTGTGCAGATCGGCATCTTTTTAGTCCAGCCGGAACAGGTCACACTGGTGCTGTGGATGGCCTTCCTGGCCGGACTGAGCGTTTCGGCGGCGCATGTCCTGCCGGATGCCATGTTCCCTGACGTGATCGAATATGCCGAACTGAAGAGCGGACGCCGCCAGGAGGGCATCTACTACGGCGTCAAGAACTTCATCCGCAAGTTGACCGGCGCGCTGGCCACCTTCATTGCCTTGCAAGTACTTGGCTGGTTCGGATATCAAACCCCGCCAGACGGTGTGACGACCTTCATGCAATCCCCGGTTACGCTCACTGCCATCCGCATCCTGATCGGACCGTTAGGCGCGATCCTGCTATTCTCGACCGTGATCACCACCTGCTTCTACCCGCTGACGCGTGAACGCCACGCCCGAATACGAAGACTCCTGGCAAAAAAGAAGCAGCGGAATACAGCCTTATCTTAAATTTTTTCGCAACCAGTTGACAGAGGGGGTTCTTTTTTATATACTTATGTAAGCGCTTACAGTAAACGCTTACATTCCTTATGAGCAAAAACTCCCGCCCCACCATAGCAGACGTTGCCCGGCACGCCGGGGTCTCCACCGCCACGGTCAGCCGCGTGCTGAATGCCACCGGCCCCGTGGACGAAGAAACCGCCAGCCGCGTACGAGCCTCGGTCGACGCGCTGGACTACGTTCCGCATGCCGCCGCCCGTACCCTGGCCAGCAGCCGCACGAACACAATCGGCCTGCTGCTGCCGGAGATCAGCGGCGCGTTCTTCCAGTCCCTGCTGCGCGGCGTAGAGATGGCCGCCAGCGAAGCCGGGTACGACCTACTGGTACACACCACCCGCAATC
>CAZRCR010000398.1:0-3198 GCA_964598615.1 uncultured Anaerolinea sp. | reverse complement strand
TTCGCACGACTCGCATCGCCTACGGCGTTCCTTTCGGCGGCGAACTGGAATACGTCGACGGCGCCACCCTGGCGCATGCGTTCAACGGCCGCAAAGACTTCTGACCCCGAAAACGGGCCGTCGACCGCTTCGTCACGGTGCGGAAAGGCCCTATGGGTTCCGGACGTCCGGCCTTACTATTTGCCGCTTCTAGGTTAAACCGAACGGAGGAGACGATGACGGATTGTCTGTTTTGCAAGATGGTCGCAGGCGACATCAAGCCTGCGGTGGTATATGAAAACGATCACGTGCTCGCGTTTCGGGACATTCGGCCGCGGGCGCCGGTTCACGTGCTGATCGTACCGAAGCGGCATATCCCGACCCTCGACGATCTGCCCGAGGACGATTCGGCGCTGGCCTCCGAGCTGTTGCAGGCGGTCAGGAAGGTCAAAACTGCAAGGAATGTGGCTGAAAGAATACGGCTTCTGGTCGCGTTCATCTTTTCATTTTCCTTATTTGCTGACCACACTTAGAATCTGGCTGGCAAAGTCCCTGCTTATGAGCCCGACCGTCACATCCATCTGGTTGCTCAGTACAACGACGGTAACGTGATCGTCGGGAAAGCGCATGATGAAAGTTTTGAAGCCGTCCACCGCGCCTTGGTGGTAATACACCCGATGCCCGTCCTGCGTCTCGATGATCCAACCATACCCGTAGTTGGGCACGGAGGAGTCGAATGCAGCCGCGTAGGGAGTGAACATCAGGTCAAGGGAGGACTGCGGGATCAATCTCTCCGTGTAAAGAGCCTGGTCCCACCGGTAAAGGTCCTCCACGGTGGAATAGATGCCTCCCGCAGAAAATCCGGTGGATGGGCTGATCGGGAACGCTGGCTCCTCTGATTGGTCGTAATACCCCACGGCGACCCCATCCACTCCGTTGGGAGTATAACCACTGTTGCTCATCCCAAGGGGAAGAAAGATATTGGCCTCCAAAAAATCGCCATAAGAGAGCCCGGAGAGATGTTCGATCAGGTAACCCAGCAGTACATACCCCGAGTTGCTGTAAGCCCATGATTCACCTGGCTGGAATAACAATGGTTCGTTTATAAAGAATGCGATGATTTCATCTGGTGTTTTAGGGAACTCTGCCCAGCTTAGATAATCGGGCAACTGAGTATAAGTGGGAATGCCGGAGGTGTGCGTCAGGAGTTGGTGGATCGTGATTTCCTGCCATGCAGCCGGGCAATTGGGATAATACGTGCAAAAGCGGTCTTGCACATCGAGTTTCCCCTGTTCTTGCAACATGAGAATGGACATGGCTGTGAATTGTTTCGTCAGCGAAGCGATACTGAAATTAGTCCCAGGTGTGTTTGGAGTATCACTGGACCGGTCGGAGAAGCCGTAACTTCTCTCGAGCAGGATGCCTCCCGCGAAAGCGAAAAGAACGGAACCGCTGAACTCGCCGCGCTCGGTATACTGGGTTAACTGTTCATCCAATTTCGACACCAGTTTGCTTTGCGCTGGAGTGAGTGGACGCCAGGCCGGGTTGATCGCTCTTGCCCCGGCAGGTACATGGGTGACCTGTGTGACGTTCGATCCATCAGCGTTCATCACGAATACATCATACTGCCCGGTTCCGGACGAATCGGAAACAAAGACGATGCGCGTGCCATCCGGCGACCATCGCGGGGTGGAATCCGGGAAATTATTCTCTGTCAACTGCTGCAAGCCGGTTCCATCCGTATTCATGACAAATATCTCGTACGTGGCTTCACTTTCCACAGAATTCCATTTCCCGGTGGAGGATGTGAACACGATCTGTGTCCCGTCGGGAGACCAGGATGGGTAGGACTCATCGGCGTCTGTATGGGTCAGTTGTTGTTCCTCGGTACCGTCCGGGTTGGAAGTGTAGAGTTCATGGTTCCCGGTCTTTCCGGACGAGTAAATGATGCGCGTACCGTCGGGGGCCCACTTGGCGGCAAAGCCATCTGCCACGACCACCGCCTGGCCGCCGCCGTCGGCATTCATCATCAGCACCTGGCTGGTGTACTCGCGCGCCGAAGTGAACACGATGCGGGTGAACAGGATGCGGGTCCCATCCGGAGACCAGGCAGGCTCGGCATCGGCAGCACCCGTCGTATCGGTCAGGCGTACCGGGTGGCTGCCGTCAGAATCGAAGACGTAGATGGACCAGGTATTAAAGGACGAATCCATGTATACAACGGCGGCAAATTTTTCTCCACCCGGCGCCCAGTCCATGTGGTTGACGCCATAATGGGAACTGGCGAGTTCCCGGTCCTCCGTCCCGTCCAGATTAATCTCGTATAGTTCCATGAGGCCTGCGGCAGGGGCCAGGCAGTAGGTGAGCACGCCCCCTCCGCTCCCGGAAAGGGGCGCCGGTGGCGTAATGCTTGGTGTGGGCGAGAGCGTGAGGGTAAAGGGTGTGGATGTATTCGCCGATGCCGGGAGCGCGGGAACAGGCGTGCCATTCCCGCACCCGCAAAGCAGGAACAGGGTCACAAGGACGAGATATCTGTTTTTCATGGTAGTACCTGTTTTTTCAAAGGGTGAGAATACAAAACCGTGGGATATACCATCCCACTATATCATCCTACCAATAATTCTTTCCAATACCACCAACCTACAGCAGGGTCTTTCCCCCTACCGGAGAAGGGAAGAACGCGCTGCTATCCGGAATTTTTGGATTCCAGCCACTTCCGCAGCGGGTCGCGGACCTGGATGCCGGTCAGCGTGTCGGGATGGATGCCGCGGTCCTCGTAGGTAAACGAAACCACATCATTCAGGGCGGCGGGACGGACCTCTGCCGGGACACGCTCGTGCAGGTTGTAGGGATAGTTGTACGATGTCGGCAGGATGCGCAGGCGTTCCGGCTTGACCGATGCTGCGATCAGCGCGCTCAGAATGGCCTGGAACAGGAAGATTTGGTGGGCATCATCGGCACAGGCCGTGATCTGGAAGCGGGCGTCGCCCGCCAGTTTTTGGAATACTTCATACCATCGGTGCATCAGTCCCAGTGCCGGGTTGATGGCATAGGCGTGCGAGTTAAAGTAGGCGCGCAGGAGTTGACCGTCCACGAAGGATGTGACGGTGGCAGGGATGTCGTCCACGCCGAGGGCGGCGTAGATGCCGCCCCAAAACGGATCGAGTGGTTCGGATGGGGACAGACCCACGTTGCGGATGTGCACCGGGCGGAAAGCCG
>CAZRCR010000397.1:0-3202 GCA_964598615.1 uncultured Anaerolinea sp. | reverse complement strand
ACGTGCCAACCAGTCTGCCGTTCTCAATTGGCAGACCAGCGGTACGGTTGGCGCAGTGAATTTCGGGATCGGTGACGAAGTGAAGACCGACGATATTCTGGCTGAGCTTGCTCCCACTTCGGTCTCCCAGTCCATCATCCTGGCGCAGGCGGACCTGGTAACTGCCCAGCGGAATCTCGACAATCTCCTCAACTCCGGTACCCAGACTGCCCAAGCCCAGTTGTCCCTTGTTCAGGCACAGAAAGCTTATGATAGTGCCCAGGCCACGCTGGATGGGTTGTTGGGCGTCAATCGTGGCGCCACCTCTGCTGATATCCAGAATGCTGAAGCGCAGTTGACCCTGGCAAAGCAATCGCTTGATCAGGCGCAGAACTTTTACAACATGGTCAAGGATCGACCGGATACCGATGCTACCAAGGCTCAAGCTTATACCGGCCTGTATAACGCCCAACAGGCTTATGAGCGCGCTCAGAATAATCTGAACTATTTCCTGCTCGTTCCTACTGGCAGTGATGTGGACGAAGCGCGTGCCAAGCTGGCCTTGGCCGAAGCCCAGCTTGAAGATGCGCAGCGCGAATGGGACCGATTGAAGAATGGCCCGGATGCCAATGACATCCTTGCAGCCCAGGCGCGCGTGGACGCAGCCCAGGCCACCATTCGTATGGCGCAGATTCGCACTCCTTTTGATGGGATTGTCACCGAAGCCAATCCGACTGTGGGTGATCTGGTTTCGCCGAGCACGAGTGCCTTCCGCGTGGACGATCTCTCCCGCCTGCTGGTGGATGTGCAGGTCTCGGAGATTGATATAAACAGCATCCAGATTGGGCAGCCGGTTGTCATCACTTTTGACGCTGTTCTGGATCGGGAATACCACGGCGAGGTGGTTCAGGTGGATCAGGCCGGAACGATTGTGCAAGGTGTGGTCAACTTTGGCGTCACCATCGAATTGACCGATCCGGATGAACTGGTCAAGCCCGGTATGACCGCCGCAGTGACGATCACCGTCCAACAACTGGATGATGTGCTCCTGGTTCCGAACCGGGCCGTGCGCCTGGTGGATGGGGAGCGCGTGGTCTACATTCTCCAGAATGGTTCGATGAAGCAGGTTGTGATCGAACTGGGCGCCACTTCCGACACGGTCAGCGAAGTCGTTTCCGGCGAGATCGAGGCAGGCGATACTATTATTCTCAATCCTTCCACCGACCTCTTTAGCAGCGATGGCCCCGGTTTCATGGGGCCGTAAGCGGAGGCGATATGGATTGGGTTATTGAAGCGCAAGACCTGAAAAAGATCTACCAGATGGGCGAGGTGGAAGTGCGCGCCTTGAGCGGTGTTTCGTTCAAGATCAAGCGTGGCGAGGTGGTGGCCATCATGGGGCCCTCCGGCTCGGGAGAGTCCACCCTGATGAACATCCTCGGCTGCCTGGACCGTCCTACATCCGGTACTTATATGCTGGACAACGAGGCTGTGGAAACCCTGAATGATGATCAACTGGCCGATATCCGCAACCGCAAAGTAGGTTTCGTTTTCCAGTCGTTCAACCTGCTTTCCCGTACCACTGCCCTGGCGAATGTGGAACTGCCTCTGCGCTATTCCGGCTTGAAGGAAGGCCGCAAGGAACGCGCCCGCGCCGCCCTCGATGCGGTGGGACTGACCGACCGTATGCTCCATAAGCCTACCGAGCTTTCCGGTGGACAACAGCAGCGTGTGGCGATTGCACGCGCCTTGGTCAACGAACCGGCCATCATCATGGCCGACGAACCAACCGGCAACCTGGACTCGAAAGTGGGACAGGAGATCATGAATCTCCTGCTCAACCTGAACCGCGAGCGCGGCACCACGCTTATTATCGTTACCCATGACCCCGGCGTTGGCGCACAGGCCCAGCGTGTCATCCGCTTGCGGGACGGTCTGGTCGAAGAGAGCAGTGGCAAGAAACGGACGAAGAAATGAACATTACACAGTCCATTCTCGAAGCTCTGGAAAGCCTGAACAGTAACAAGCTGCGTTCCGGGTTGACTATTCTTGGTATTGTCATTGGCGTGGGGGCGGTCACTGCCATGCTTGGCGTGGGACGCGGGGCGGAAGCAACCATTACGGGCTCCATCAGCGATATCGGTACCAACCTGCTCTTTGTCACTTCCGGAGGCAGTGAGGATATCACCAACCCCCAGCCGCTTACCCTGGGTGATGCGGCGGCCATTGCCGACCCATTCCAGGCGCCATCTGTGGCAGCGGTGGCTCCGGCCATTTCGGGCGCGGCTTCCATCACTGCCAATGGCGAGAAGACCTCGGCCAGCATCACTGGCACCACGCCGGAATATTTCACCATGCGCAACTATGAACTGGCCGAAGGCGAGTTCTTCACAGCAGAGGACCGCCAGGGTCTCGCCTCGGTGGTCGTGATCGGCCCGGATATCGCCGAAGCGCTCTACGGTCACTCGGATGGCGTGGTTGGAGAAACCATCCGCATCAACGGACAACCCTTCCGCATTATCGGGGTGCTCGTTTCCAAAGGCGGCGGCATGATGGGCAGCCAGGATAACGAAGTCATTATGCCACTCGAGACGGCCCAGGTTCGCATCCTGCAGCGCACCAACAAGCAGAAAGTGGGCATGATTCTCGTCCAGGTCACGGACGCCGATGCCATCTCGCAAGCCACCGAGGAGGTGGCCCAGATCCTGCGCCAGCGCCATCGCACGCCCATCGGTGCGGACGATTTCACCATCTTCTCCCAGCAGGATTTCATCGGCCTAGCCAAGACCGTTACCGGTGTATTGACCGTATTCCTGGGCGGCATTGCGGGCATCTCCCTGCTCGTGGGCGGCATTGGCATCATGAACATCATGCTGGTGTCCGTCACCGAACGGACGCGTGAAATCGGTCTGCGCAAGGCGTTGGGGGCGCGCAAGCGGGATATTCTCATCCAATTCCTGACCGAGTCGTCCCTGCTCAGCCTGATTGGCGGCGTGATCGGCATCGGCCTGGGCTGGCTGATCGCTTTCGTCGTGGGACGTATTGCGGCCAGTACCGGCACACCGTTCAGCCCGTCCATCGGCCTGGACTCCATCTTGCTGGCCACGCTTTTCTCTGCCGCCGTGGGCCTGTTCTTTGGCATCTACCCGGCTAACCGGGCTGCCAGTCTGGAACCGGTGGAAGCCCTGCGATACGAGTAGAACAGGAAACTCTCTCAAGTTGAAGT
>CAZRCR010000396.1:0-3204 GCA_964598615.1 uncultured Anaerolinea sp. | reverse complement strand
TATCCGTGCCGGAGTTGCCGTTGGGACTCCAAGAGTTGAGGGACATTTCATCCCCGCTTACAGAAACGGCCTGGATGGTGACATATACATCCTATTCGGCTACGTAATATGTCCAACTGAAAGTGCTGCCATCCCATACCTGGTCACTGACCTCGTACGCGCCGCGTTCGTTATTGACTGACGAAGTGACCACGTAGGTGTCGCCGTTCCATTCGATCGTGTGAATCGTGCCTTCCGCCTGATCTTCCCATTGTCCGGCCAGACCAGTCATCGGCTCTTTTGCACCGGTCAAGTTGGATAGGCTGGAGCAGGAACAGGCAATGGTAACGGCAATCAGAACGAAGGCCAGCAGGGTAATCCAAACTTTATTACGGGGGTTCATCTTTCTCTCCTCTTGAATTTGGTTGATAAGGTGACAAAAGTATAGCATGAATAAACTTTGCTCTCAAATACAACTTTTGGGGGAACATCCTGGAATCAAGAACGCGCCCGGATTGGGCGCGTTCCAGTTTCGGAAATCTTAAGGCTTAGGGACGATACAGCGTGTCCGTGCCAGAGTTGCCGTTGGTGCTCCACCAGTTGATGGCCAGGCTGTCACCGCTGACGGAGACGGCTTCGATCGTCACCGAGACATCGTACGGGGAGACGTATACCCAGGTGAAGGTGCTGCCATCCCAGTTCTCACTGGTGATTGTCAGGCTTTGGCCGTCATCGGTCACGGAAGCAACATGATAGGTGCTGCCATCCCAAGTGATGGTATGGGTGGTGATTTCGGCATCATCATACCATTGCCCGGCCAGACCGGTCATCGGTTCCTGAGAGCCGCCCAGGTTCGAAAGGCTCGAGCACGAGCAGGCGATGGTCGCGGCGACAAGCACGAAAGCCAACAGTGTGATCCAAACTTTATTGCGCGGGTTCATGTTTCTCTCCTCTTGAATTTAGTTGAATAAGATAATTTAAGTATAGCATGAAAAAAGTCAGCTTGGATAAAACTTTTGGGGGAAAACGAAGAACGCGCTATAACAGCGCGTTCTTCGTTCCTTTACCTACTACATGGACTGATTCTGAGGGGCAGGGGCGGCTACTTTTACAGCCTGCTCGCTTTCCCACAATCCATGGATATTGCACAAAGCCAGAGCCTGGAAAGTGCCGGGGCGAGTGATCTTCACAGTAACCACCACCTGCGGTTCGGTGTACACAGGACCGGTGTTCGGTCCGGCAACCGCTTCGCCGTGAGCGGTGAAGGCAAAGTGTCCCACCTGGTGGGGGAATTTCTCGCCGTCGGCCAGGAAGTACAGGTCGATCCAGGAAACATGATGCTCGGTGGTATTCGGATGCGGGATTTCCTTGCCGATGCTTACCTTGACTTGGAATGGTGCCCCCGCAGCAACCTGGGCCGGCACTTCGATGACCGGCATATGTTTTTCTTTTTTCCAATCGTCTTTTTGGATGAACATGGTGCCTCTCCTTTCCCAACGATTATACAACAGACTGCCGGATGGAACCTATTTGCCGGTCACCGCGCTGACCTTGATCTGGGGCGGCTGTTCGAAATGCTTCTTCACTGCGCAGAGTTCTGCTGAACGGACAACCGCGTCGCGGTATTTTTCAGGGAAACCGGCCGGGAGTTGGATTTCCAGGTCGATCTTTTCAACTATGCCGCTGAACGGATTGCTGTGCATGCGCTGGAGGATGCGAATCCCCTCGGCGTTCAGGCCGCGTTGCTGGCAAAAGCCGAGCACGTAAATTCCGGCGCAGGTACCGATCGAAGCAAGGAACGTGGCGAACGGGGTGGGGGCGGATGCCTCCGGGGGTTGGTCGGTGTGAACAGTGAACGGGCCGAAGTGTGCGTCCACGCGGGCGCCGCCTGGGAAGTCGATCAACATTTCCATAAGTGGTTTTCTCCTGATTGGTGTCACGAGTATAGATGACCGGTTGTTCTAAAAGTTGCATAAAAACCCACAGGACAGCACTCGGGATGCCGTCCTGTGGGTTTAGGGATAGAACGTGGAACCTCCTTTCATTCAGCAGAGGCAGGGATAGGGGAAACCTCCGCTGGTTTTGATTTCCAGAAAAATGCCCAATACAGGAACACGGAGACCGCATACAGCGTGATGGTGGATAGGAACACCGGACCGAATCCGTATTTGACCTGTAACTGGCCGCTGATCGATGGGCTGACTGCCCATCCGAAACTGTTCGCCATGCTAACCAGACTTGCTACAGTAGCGCGGGCTTCCGGTTCCACGTGCTCCATGACAAAGGTCTGGTATACCGGGCCGCTCATGTTCATTAGAGCAATGCGTACGTAATAGGACATCATGCTCATCCAGAACCAGGGGGCGAAGCCGAGCAGGGCGAGGAAGGGGATCGAAAGCCCTTGCGTAACCACAACCAGTTGGATTTTGCCTGTCCGTTCGGCGATGGGCGGTGCAATCACCAGTCCCACACCCATTGCCAGGGCCCCCCAGGCTAGGATGCTGCCTACCACCGGGTCAGGCTTGCTGTAGACCGAACGGAAGAAAATGTTCATGAATGGCATCAATAATCCCGCTCCGACGGAAGTGACCAGCATGGGCAGGATCAATTTGGCAAGCAAGACGGGTTTTTTGGATGCATAGGCCAGGGGGGCGAACAATGCCCGTTCAGATTTTTCCAGCTTTGGCATCTTCATAAAGAAGAATGGCAACAGGCCAAGCAGGGCAGCTCCGGCCACGAGGAGCAGGGAATACCCATATGCGCTGCTACTGGTGGCCGAAATGCTCAGGTATTTTCCGATCCAGGATGGCATATTCCCGCCGATGGAATTGCCCACGAAGGATGCTGTCATCTGTGCTCCGGAACTGAGACTGAACAGGTAGGTGCGCTCCTGTTCACCGCTGTTCTCCAACAGGAACGGTGACATGGTCACAGCCGACAGGCATTGTGCCGCACCAAAAACCACGCTCATCACATAGAGCATCCACTTATCAGGCACAAGCACCATCCCGACAATTGCCACCGATACTAGCACGCCGCCAATAATGAGAGATTTCTTGCGGCCCAGAATATCAGCTAGGTAGCCCATCGGCACGGCCAGGAAGAGTGCTGTCAGGCTGTTGATCGAGGTCAATTGCCCTGCCACGCTTTCATCCAGCCCCAGACTGAGCACAAAAAAGTTGAACAACAACCGGTACACACCCAAGGCCGCGCCGGTAAGAATGG
>CAZRCR010000395.1:0-3206 GCA_964598615.1 uncultured Anaerolinea sp. | reverse complement strand
ACGGAAAAAGTTACGCCGATGGAGTGGAACTCAGCCGGGAAGAGTTTTATACCCGCCTGCCAGACATGAAACCGTTGCCCACTACTTCCGCCCCATCCATCGGCAGTTTTCACAAATGTTACGAGAAGATGTTCAAGTCTGGTGTGGACCACATACTTTCCATTCATCTTCCAAATGCTTTCAGCGGCACTTGCAACGCAGCCCGGCTGGCAGCACAGGATTTTGGCAATCAAATTGATGTGATAGACAGTGGTCAATTGAGCCTGGGAGTCGGTTTCCAGGTCATCCTGGCAGCCGAAGCGGCTGCCAATGGCGCAAGCCTGGAAGATGTGACCCGGAAAGCCACCGAAGTCCGTGACCAGGTCCGAGTTGCTGCTTTGCTCGACACAATCGAGTATGTTCGCCGCAGTGGACGCGTATCGTGGGCCACAGCAATGATTGGCAGTATCCTCCGCCTCCAGCCATTGGTGGAACTGCGGTATGGGATCGTTCAGAGGCTTGGTCAGGTACGCACGCGCCTCCAAGGGGTGGAACGACTGAAAGAAATTCTTTTCTCTTGGGGAAAACTGGAACGGTTGGCTGTGCTGCATAGCAATGCCGAGATGGCCGCCCGCCAGCTGTACGATGAAGTCAAGGGCTTGGTTGCAGTTCCCCCTCTATTGGTCAATGTTACAACCGCCGTAGGAACACATGTCGGCCCGAATGGACTTGGTTTCGCAGCGGTACCAATCGCGGCTTCCTGAACAAGAAATTATCAACAAAAAACTCCCGCAGAAAATTCTGCGGGAGTTTTGGCTTTTGTACATCTGGAAGTTATTTGACTTCGATGACGGCGCCAGCTTCTTCGAGTTTCTTCTTGGCGTCCATGGCGGCATCCTTGCCAACAGCGGTGAGGATCTTGCCATCAGCGGTCTCGGCTAGGGCCTTGGCATCGGTGAGGGACAGGTTGACGAGTTGGCGGATGACCTTGATGACCTCGATCTTCTTGGGGCCAGCGTCCTTGATGACGACATCGAATTCGGTCTTCTCTTCAGCAGCTTCAGCAGCAGCGGCGGGAGCGCCACCAGCGACAGCAGCGACAGCGACAGGAGCGGCGGCGGAAACGCCCCACTTCTCTTCCAGTTTCTTGACCAGTTCAGCAGCCTCGAGGACACTGAGTTCGCTCAACTGCTCGACGAGTTTTTCCAAATCAGCCATTGTAAATCTCCTTCAGATTTCCTGATAACAGGTTATTTTTGAATAGTGTGACAACTTGTGTTGTCCGATTATTATGCCGCAGCGGGTGCAGACTTGTCAGAATATACCTTGACCACATAGGCCAGGGAACGACCAGGTTCGGCCAGGGTGCGGACGAGTTTGCTGGCGGGAGCCTGCAAAACGCCCAGCAACTGGGAACGAAGGACCGGCAGGGCAGGCAGGTTGGCCAGAGCTTTCACATCGGCAGCCTTCAATGTCACTGCACCTAGGAAACCGCCTTTGTACTTGACGGGTTCCAAACCCTTGGTTGCCTCGGTCATTGCCTTGGTGAACCCGGCGGGGTCGCGGAACGAAAAGCCGATAGCCGTGCTCTTGTTGGTAAAGTCTTCGGGAACGCTGTAACCAGCCTTCTCGAGCGCGATCTTTGCCAGCGTGTTCTTCACGATGTGGAATTCACCACCCGCTTCACGCGCCTTGGCACGGATCACATCCAAGTCCTTCATTTTCAGACCCGAATACTCGACCAGTACGACAGCCTGACTTTTACCGAGCCACTCCACATACTCGGCCATCATGGCTTCCTTTTGTTGCTTTGATTTTGCCAAAGAATATCACCTCCTTTCCAAATCAAAAGTCTTTGCCCGAGATTTCGCAGGCAAAGACTTTCCCACAAGGGGCACTCCCGGAAAGGGAGATGTGTTTCCACAAGTCTTCACCTGGGCAGGAAATTAAGCTCTTCGATTCTGCTAAGAGCACCTGCTGTCAACGGCGAAGGAATTTTTTCTCGGGCGGCGAGTAAATTACTCGCTTGCCTCCATCGACTGGGCCAGGTTGACGTCCACTTTCACGCCGGGGCCCATCGTTGATGTCATCGTAAGGTGACGGATATAGTTGCCCTTCGCAGCCGCAGGGCGCGCCTTCTTGATGGCGTCCATCAGAGCCGAGAAGTTTTCGTACAGTTTCTGCTCGTTGAACGAAGCTTTACCGATCGAGACATGGATATTGGCGGTCTTGTCGAGGCGGAATTCCACACGACCAGCCTTCGATTCCTGCACAGCGCGGCCAATATCTTCCGGTCCAACCACCGTACCGGCTTTCGGATTCGGCATCAAACCACGCGGGCCGAGCACGCGGCCGAGGCGGCCGACCTTGCCCATCATGTCCGGGGTAGCGATGGCGACATCGAAGTCCAGCCAGCCGCCCTGGATCTTGTTCAGGGTCTCATCGTCGTCAGCAACAACGTCAGCACCCGCGTTGCGAGCATTGGTCGCGCCGTCGCCCTGGGCGAAAACAAGCACGCGGACGGTCTTGCCGAGGCCGTGCGGGAGCACGACCACATCACGCACCTGCTGGTCAGCCTGACGGGGGTCGAGACCCATGCGCATGTGCACTTCCACAGTGGCATCGAACTTCACGTACGAAGTCTCTTTTACCAGTTTAACCGCTTCACGCGGGTCATAATTCTTGTCGAAATCGACTTTGGCCGCGGCGGCCAGGTATTTCTTTCCGTGTTTAGCCATTGTTTCTCCTTCGTGGTGCAAACGGGTCAGACAGAAATCCGACCCTCCCACCGGGTTAATCTACGACAACAATACCCATATTGCGGGCGGTGCCTTCGATCTGGCGCATGGCGCCTTCGATGTCCAGGGCGTTCAGGTCCTTCATCTTCAGCTGGGCAATCTCGCGCACCTGAGCGCGGGTCACCTTGCCAACCTTTTCACGGTTCGGCACACCGGAACCGCGTTCCACACCTGCAGCCTTGCGCAACAATACCGCAGCGGGAGGGGTCTTCAGCACGAATGTGAAAGAACCATCGGTATAGACACTAATTTCTGCCGGAAGAATCTCGCCCGGGCGGTTCGACGTACGGGCATTGTATTCCTTGCAGAAGGCCATGATATTGATACCATGACCAGCCAGGGCCGGGCCAATGGGGGGCGCAGGATTGGCCTTACCGGCCTCAATCTGCAGACGAACGATTGCCTTCAGTTTCTTTGCCATTTTTTTAC
>CAZRCR010000394.1:0-3209 GCA_964598615.1 uncultured Anaerolinea sp. | reverse complement strand
CCTTGAGCGGGCGATGGGATTCGAACCCACGATATCATGCTTGGGAAGCATGCGTTCTACCACTGAACTACGCCCGCTTGTGACAGCGGGCGTATTATACCAAACTTTCGAGTCCCGCCAAGAGAGCATCGTCCCGCAGATTGAACCTGCGGGACGATGACTTTGCATGGGTCTTGTTATGGGCTGACCACCGACCAGGTATATTCGGAAGTGACACTGTTGGGGCTGGAAACTGTCAGGCGAATCAGGAAGGTGCCGCAGTCGGTCTTGTAGGCTCCGCCCGGATCGAAGGTTTGGGTGGAAGCAGACGCGAAGACTAGGTTTTCGTCTCCCGGGCCGCCAATCAATACGCCGGCGCTGTTGTAAATTTCCACGCGATACACCACTGTGGCCGGTCCATTGGTGGTGATGGAAACCGAAAAGGTTACTGCATTGGGGCCTCCGCAATAGCCATGGATGGTCGGGCCGCCGACCACTGTCACTGTGGCGGCTGTCACCAATCCGGTCGGGATCGGAAGGATCGGTACGCTGCCGATGTTGCCGGTGGCGGTTGTTACGCTGGCTCCCACCCAGCAGGTGGCTGTTGCATCCCAGGGATTGGTGATCATCCACCAGCCGCCCCCTTCAATCGTGCCCAGGATCGGAACTGTATTCCCGAACATCAGAGCGCCCGTGGATGCGTATGTCACACCCGGCCCAAAGCGGCAGTTGACATCTTCGGATGTCGGCGTCACCATCGGGTCGGTCAATGGGGTCTGGGTGAATGTGGGAGTAGCTGGCGTGCCCGGCATGGATGTGTCGGTGGGGATGAAATCCATCACCGGGGCCATGTACATGCTGAACGCGGTTGGCAGGTCGGCATCCGAAGCGACCGGGATGGGGTAAACGCCCAGGTCAGGGAAGCTGCCATCGTAGATCCAGCCGGCTTTCGTGACCGAGACGTGGCAAGTCCCTTCCGGCAGGTTTTCGAACTTGAATTTGCCGTCGGCGTCGGTCAGCACTGTTTGATCGGGGCCGCAGTCTTCCAGCAACACTTCTGCATCCGGCACGCGTGACATTTGTTCGCTATCATCGATGACGCCGTCGCTGTTCAGGTCGCCATATACCACACCCTGCACGACCCCGCCGATAACCGGTGTTGTGGGAACACAGGCGGCAAGGGCAATGGACAGGATCAATGTCGCACTCAGAAAACGAGCTGTAATGAGTTTGTTTGCCATTTTTCTCTCCTCTTTTATAGAATGCGACCTGATTCTATACCTGGCTTGTCCGAATTCCTATCAACCTTAAGGGGGTATACTTGGGTCATGCCTGAGCTGACCAGTCTTCAAAATCCGCGTGTCAAAGCCATTGTAAAATTGCGTGACGATAAACGCCAGCGCCAGCGCGAAGGTGTAATGCTTGTCGAAGGGCAGTATGAATTGGAACTGGCCCTGGCGAGTGGACTGCGCCCGCGCGAACTGTTCCTGTGTGAGGAACTCGCGGCCGGTGCGCTGCCTGCGCTTGTGGACCTGGAACCTGTCACTGTTTCGCGTGCCGTTTTCGAGAAGATGAGCCACCGCGAAGGGCCGGATGGCTGGCTGGCGGTTTTCCCCGCTCCGCGTCGGACCCTGGAATCGCTCCCGCTTGCCCCGGCTCCGTTCCTCATTCTGGCCGAATCGGTGGAGAAACCAGGCAATCTGGGTGCCATCCTGCGTACCGCCGATGCGGCGGGAGTGGACGGTTTGCTGGTCTGCGACCCGCGCGTCGATTTGTACAACCCCAATGTGGTACGTGCCAGTCGTGGCACACTGTTCACCGTCCCGGCAGTGGAAACTACTTCCAGCGAGACGCTTGCCTGGTTGCGGGCGAACCGGATCCAGGTCCTGGCGGCTACGCCACACACCGATTTCCTCTATACCGATGTGGATCTCTGTCAGCCCGTCTGTATCGCGGTTGGTACCGAGGATGAAGGCTTGACCGATTTCTGGATGAACAATGCTGATTTGAAAGTCAAGATCCCGATGGCGGGCAAGGTTAATTCGCTGAACGTTTCCACGTCCACCGCGGTGATCTTGTATGAGGTGGTGCGACAGCGGAAGCTGGGTGGTCGGGGTGCATAGAGTGTGGGATGAATTTGCTTGACGGTTCTTCCTGGCGGTGATAAACTCGCGTTCGCACGGTAAATCTTTCTTGAAAGGAGGCTCGTACAAAATGTCGGAAATCAAATTGGCCCAGACCTGTTTGTTGAGCGCGCCTCCCGAAAGTGACTGCATGTAGTCTGATGGTTTTATCTACATGCCGCAGGCGCGCAGCCTGCGGCTTTTGATTCTAGTGAACGCAGGCGGATGCTGATCCGTTTTTTTCAAGAGCCTGATCTATGGATACAAGTCGAAACATTAAGTATTACAACGAATTGGATGATGAAGGCAAATTCGAGATCACCGGCGTTGCGCCGCGCAAGTCATCCAAGCCCAGGTCGAAGAAAGCCCCGGCGGTGATCGAGCAATTTGTTCAAGCCCAGGATGACAGTGTTAAAACGTTTTCCTTTACGTACAAGGCCGCTCGGTTCGAGGAAGGCTGGTTGCTTGATTCACTCCGCCATTTTTATGAGCAGCATTGGATCAGTGATGTGCTGCGCAAGATCAAGGCGGGCAAGGAAGCCTCGGTCTATCTGTGCCGCTCCGGTTCACAGGTCGATGCTCCGCTTGTGGCAGCCAAGGTCTACCGTCCGCGCATGTTGCGCAACCTGCGCAACGACAGCGCCTACCGCGAAGGCCGGATTGAGTTGGATGAAGATGGACACGAAGTGGTCGACAGTCATTCCCTCCATGCCGTCTTTACACGTTCCAAGTTCGGCGAACAGATGCGCCACCAATCGTGGATCGCCTACGAGTACACAACTCTGCAGGTCCTTTATGCCGCGGGGGTGGATGTGCCGCGACCTTACGAAATGGCTCCCAATGCCATCCTGATGGACTATTTTGGAGATGAGACCGTTGCTGCCCCGACACTCAACGAAGTGGACCTGGAACCGGGCGAGGCTGCCCCGCTCTTCGAGCGTTTGCGCCGTAACCTGGACCGGATGCTGGCCTGCGGGCGCGTTCATGGAGATCTTTCAGCCTACAACGTCCTCTACTGGGGCGACGAGATCGCCATCATTGATTTCCCGCAAGTGGTCTCGCCGGAACATAACCGCAATGCATATGCCATCTTCGAGCGCGACGTTA
>CAZRCR010000393.1:0-3216 GCA_964598615.1 uncultured Anaerolinea sp. | reverse complement strand
GTGGGTGTTGCTGGCCAAGGTGGTGCAAAAAGGCGTGACGGTGCTGGTCAGCACTCCTTATATGGATGAGGCCGAGCGCTGTCACCGGGTGGGCATTCTCTACCAGGGCAGACTGCTGACCACTGGCACACCCGACGAGATCATCGCCAACCTGCCGTTCGAGATCATCGAGGTCAAGGCCAAACCGCGCAAGCTGATGCGCCAGATCGTGGCCGCCTCCGCCGACATCCTCGACTGGAACCCGGTCGGCGACCGACTGCGGGTGGTTGTCTCCGGGAACGGGGCCACTGCCAAAGCCATCCGTACGTTGAAGACGAAATTCCAGGAGAACCAGGCGGAAGTGCTTATCCTGCGCCAGACGCGCCGAACGATGGAGGACGCGTTCGTGCACTTGGTCAAGGAACAGCGAGGACAGGCATGAACACTTTCGAGAATGCCGTCGAAGTAAGGGATCTGACCAAGCGCTTCGGCAGGTTCACCGCTGTCAACCGCGTCAACTTCACCATCCCGCGTGGCGAGATTTTCGGCCTGCTCGGCCCGAATGGGGCCGGGAAAACCACCACCATCCGCATGTTGTGCGGGTTGCTGCTGCCCGACGGCGGGTCCGCCAGCGTGCTGGGTTTCGACGTGGCCCATCACCCCGAGGATGTCAAAAAGCGGATCGGCTACATGTCGCAGAAGTTCTCGCTCTACAACGATCTGACCGCTCTGGAAAACATCAAATTCTACGCCGACATCTACGGCGTGCCCGACAGGGAACGCGCCGCCCGCGTCAGCCAGTTGATCGAGATGTCGGGGCTGAAAGGTTTCGAACGGGAACTGACCCGCACCTTGTCCGGGGCATGGAGGCAGCGACTCGCCCTAGCCTGCGCCATCGTCCACAATCCGCCCATGCTGTTCCTCGACGAAGCGACAGCGGGCGTGGACCCGGTCTCGCGGCGCGAGTTCTGGGACCTGATCTATGCCCTGGCGGGGGAGGGTGTCAGCGTGCTGGCCACCACGCATTACATGGATGAGGCTGACTATTGCAACACCATCGGCATGATGTACCAGGGCGAATTGGTAGCCCTGGCCAGCCCTGACACCATCAAGGATGAACTCCCCGGCATCCTCGTGCAGGTGGATTGCGACCGGCCCGGCGAAGCCGCCGAACTGCTGCAAGGCCTGCCCGAGGTCAGGAACGTTTCGGTCCATGGGGTGCAGGTCCACGTGACGGTGCGCGATGGCCGGGATGCGAAACAGGTCGAGAAGGCGCTGGCACGCGCCGGGTACACCGTCCGCGCGGCGGAGATCGTCCAACCGTCGCTGGAGGACGCGTTTATCTCCATGGTCATGCAACACCGGTCCGAGGTCCAGCCAACGCCCGGCCAGTCATCGAATTAGGAGCTTGTTATGAAACGTCTTTGGACCATCATGAAGAAAGAGATCTATCACATCTGGCGTGACCCGCGCACGCTGGGCCTGATCCTGGCCCTGCCGGCGGTGCTGTTGATCCTGCTCGGTTATGGGATCTCCGGGGAAAGCCGTAATACGCCGCTGGCGGTGGTCGATTTCAGCAAAACCGATGCCAGCCGGGCCTACATCGAACGCTTCACTGCCAGCCAGGATTTCGAGCTGCGTTACAGCGTCTCCAGCGAAACCGAATTGCAGGACCTAATCGACCGCGACCTGGTAGACGTGGGCATCATCATCTCCGAAAACTTCGGACGCCAGATCGACACCAACCAGCAGGCCACTGTGCAGGTGCTCGTGGACGGGTCCATGAACCCCACCGATGCCCTGACCGTGCAACTGAAACTAAGCGCCATCAGCCAGATGGCCTCCCAGAAGATACTGATCGAACGCATCACCCGCAGCGGCGCGACCTTCAGTCTGCAATTGCCCATCCTGGACAATATCCGCACGCTCTACAACCCGAATGGGGACCAGAAACTGTACATGATCCCCGGCTTGATTCCGATCCTGCTCCAGGTGCAAACCCTGCTCCTGTCGGCGCTGGCAATCGTCCGTGAGCGTGAACAAGGGACGATGGAGCAGTTGATCGTCACGCCGGTCAAACCCTGGGAGTTGATGCTCGGGAAGATCATCCCGTACCTGATCGTCAGCATCTTCAACCTGTTCATCCTGCTCTGGCTCGGTGACCTGTTGTTCGGCGTGACTGTGGCGGGCAGTTTTTGGGGTCTGATCATCCTGAGCCTGATCTTCATCATCGGTTCACTGGGGATGGGCGTGCTCATCTCGAACATCTCCCAGTCACAGATGCAGGCCATCTACATCGCCGTCTTTGTCGTGCTGATCCCGGCCATTATTCTCTCCGGCCTGTTGTTCACCCGTGACAACATGCCTGCCGTGACGTACTGGTACAGCGAACTCCTGCCGGTCACCCACTATCTCGAGATCACGCGCGGCATCATTGTGCGCGGTGCCAGCGCACAGTCACTGCTATGGTCGTCCACAGTTCCGCTGGTTATCTTGAGCATCACCTACTTTGCCGCATCGGTTCTGGTCTTCCGGAAACGAATCTAATTTTCAAACAAAAGGAGTTTCATTATGAAACGCTCGATTTCCATCCTCCTGGTCCTTGTATTGCTTATTCCTCTCGTTCTTACTGCCTGCAATGGCAAGGACGATTCTCCCATCACCGCTTCCGGTACGCTCTCGGCCCTGGAAGTCCCCGTTGCTCCTGAAGTGAGCGGACAGGTGGTCGTTGTCAATGTCGAGGAAGGGGACACCGTTAAAGCCGGGGATGTCCTTTTCCGGATCGATGACGAACTCCTGCAAGCCCAGTATGACCAGGCGAAAGCTGCCGCGGACGCGGCCGCAGCCACTCTGACCGCTGCCGAGGCACAGCTTGTCTATGCCCAGAACCAGCGGAACCTGGCATCGCAGAGCGCCCGCGCCCAGGAGACCCAGTCCCAGCAGACTTCCTGGTCCACAGACACATCTGCAGATTACCAGCCGGGCTGGTATTTCCAGAAAAGCGAAAAGATCGCGGCTGCCCGGGCCGAGGTGGACGCCGCGCAGGAATCTTTGACGAATGAGATTGACAACCTGCAACAGGAATTGGAAAATGCCAGCAACCAGGATTTTACCGCTGCCGAAAAACGCCTGGCGCAGGGGCAGGCCGCATATATCGTGGCGCAGCAGACCCTGACCCAGGCCAACCAGAGCGGCGAAGAACGGCTGGTCGATGCGGCACAGGACAACTTTGATCTG
>CAZRCR010000392.1:0-3245 GCA_964598615.1 uncultured Anaerolinea sp. | reverse complement strand
TGATGTCCCGCGCCCAGGAAAAGAGTGACTCGGTCGGTGAAAGGGAAGGGATCGAAAAAAAACCATCGTTATAATAAGGTGTACTGGGTTGATTGTACGGAATCCGGTATCCCAGGTTTATATTCCCTGTGGGTATGAATACCGCTGTCTCCAGAGGTAGAGAGGCAGGCGTAAGAGCCGGCTCCACGAACCGGACCGGCAAGCGGTAGACGGCGGTGGAAACATCGGGATAATGGGCCGTGATCGTGACGGTGTAATTTCGATCCTGCTCCGCATAGGTATGGTCGGCGCCAAACCAGCGTTCTTCCACCGTCCCATCCCCCCAGTCGAAAGTGAAAGGATCGGAAGGCTGGAGAGAATCCCCCCCGTTAATATAGACATACCCGCTCACCGGATCCAGTTCCACCACCGAGGCACTCAGGGTGATCAATTCCCCGGCCAGGATGGCCTTGAAATCGAATGAGTCGGGAAGTTCGTCCACCTGATCGCTGGAATTTTCGATCAAGGCCATGCCTGGGATGTCGGTCCCATTTCCACCCCCCGCCCCCTGTGCGGCAGCAAGATGCTGCGGCAAAGGGACCAGGCTGAGAAGAAAAAGTGCTGCAATGCAAACACGTACGAGGGAAGACAGAGAATTGGATTTCATGATTATGTCTCCTGAAAGAAAATTAAAAACCGGCCAAGATGGGCCGGTTTCGCTATTGGCTCCCCGATGCTCTTCAGCGACCATTGCAAGCAGTCGGCTCTACGCCTCCCTGGAATAATTGTCAGCAATGAAGCAGCAGATATGATGTGATATACCACCCTGCAAATATCGTAGCATAAACGAATATCAAAGTCAATCTACCCCCGACCTTCGAACAGAATTCTGACAAAGAAAGGAAGCCTTCTCGACCTCTTCACAGGTTTTGAGACAGAAGGTATACAAAAAAGTGTAAATGCCAGCCAATCTGACAGAAACCGATGAGTTGAGAGAGTCCTTTTCTTGACACAAGAACACTTGTTCTATATAATCACCGCATGACGCTCTTACGCCGTTTGTTTCCCAAACTGCGGCAGCGCTCCGGTCTGCGGTCTTATACCCTTGAAGAACCCCTGCACACAACCCTGATCTCCCTGGCCGAACAGCAAGGCCGCTCGCTCGACGAACTTGCCGCCGATCTGCTCGCCGCCGGTCTCGCCCGCCAGCACACAGCCACCTCCCTCTGGCAACGCTGGCTGTCGCTTTCCCCGCGTGAGCAGGATGTCTCGGCGTTGACTTGTCTCGGTTACACCAACCGCCAGATCGCCGCCCGCTTGGGCATCTCGGACGAAACCGTCAAGACGCACCTGCAGAATACAATGGTCAAGTTTGACTTGCACGGAAAATCGGAATTAAGGATGACGCTTGCTGGCTGGGATTTTTCAGCCTGGGAAACCCGGTAGGATTATGCAAGGACTCTACGGATCCCAGCGCGGCTGCCAATCTGCGCGCACATCAAAGGTCAAACGGGTCTCTTCCGACCCATCCGGTCTCATGCGATAGATCTCATTATTCCAATCCCGGAACGTAGTGAACGTGATCCAGTCTCCATCCGGCGAATAACACGGCCCCAGGTTATCCCCGGCCTCGGTTAGCTGTTGAAGGTCCGTGCCATCGATCCGGATGGTGAATATATCCCGATCCGTGACCTTCCCGCCATAGAAAGCCAGACGCTCTCCATCCGGTGACCAACTGCTGCGTCCCCCCATATCGGGCAGATCGGTCACCTGCCGCGGGTTGGAACCGTCACTGTTCATCACCCACAATTGCCGGCTTCCAGACCACATGCTAACGAACGCGATCTGCGTGCCATCCGGCGACCAAGTCGGATCAGCGCTGTCACCTGTTGTTCCGGTCAAAGAATGCGGGTTGGCCCCATCCCGGTCCATGACCCAGATCGTTTGCGTATTACCGGTCTCCACCGTAAAGACGATTTTCGTCCCATCAGGTGATACTTCTGGCGCGTATAGACTGCCCAACCCATACGTCAGTCGTTCCTGATCACTCCCATCCATATTCATACGGTAGATCTGAAAAAAACCGTCCCGCGCCGATGAGAAAAGGATCTCTGTTCCATCCGGTGCGATCGAAGCGTAAAACTCGGTAGCAGACTGATTTGTCAGGCGGGTCACGTTGCCGCCGTAGGCATCCATCAGGCAGATCTGGTCAAAACCATCGATGGAGCAAGTGAAGACGATTCTGCCGGAAGGCGGGTTACCTGCGTAGGTTGGGGCAGGCGTAAAAGTTTCCTGCTGGGGCGGCGTGAGCGCGATCGCCGGTGTGAAAGTAATTTCCATCGTTGGCGAGGCGACCTGGGTGAATTCCCAGTTGCCCGCCAGAGGAGTGGCAATGGGAAGGTTGCAAGCCAGGCTGGCTCCGAACAGCACGAAGAGCGCCATCAGCAGCCGGGGGATAGGAGATCGCCGGAATGAACAGTTCATCATGGGTGGATTATACAGCACCCCCCAGTCCTGCCTCCCCCATCGGGGTAGCGCACATCTCCCCCGCTCCATCCCCCGGCAGGGGATGTTTTTTTCCCGGGAGCGGGGCTATTCTTTTGGCATGGACGCCATCCTTCTCCCCCCTCGCACACTCACCATCTCCTGCTCCATGGAAGCCGCCGGAGAACAGGTCATTACCCTGATCGCCGAACTGGCCGGGTGCGGACCTGTGACCGTACTGGACAGCGGCAACTGCTTCCCGGCCTACCGCTTGCTGCGCGCCCTGCGCGGCCGGACCCCGGACCTGCCAGCCGCAGCCAGACGTGTCTACATCCGCCGGGCATTCACATGCCACCAGGTTGTCGCCCTGCTCGATGCCACCCCGGCCCGGCCACAGCCCTATATCCTCCTTGACCTGCTGGCAACTTTTTTTGACGAACAGGTCCCCCTGCCTGAAACCAGCCGCCTGCTGGATGGCTGCCTGCGCCAGGTGGAACGCCTGTCCGGAAGCGCGCCGGTGCTGGTGACACTCACGCCGCCGCGTACCCCCGAACGTGCCGAATTCATCGGTCGTGTCTCTGCCCGCGCCAACCGTCTCTACCTGCCGGAGATCCTCTCCGCGCCCATCCTGCAACCACTTCTCTTCTAGCCGCGAACAGATTTCCATGGGCCGCACCCTTCCTTCCGCCACGCAAGCCTTTCTCCAGGAGCAGGAAGCCTTCTCCCGCTTCCGCCGCGCCCTGCGCCGCAGCGACCAGCTTGCCCTGGACGATCTCTTCGCC
>CAZRCR010000391.1:0-3255 GCA_964598615.1 uncultured Anaerolinea sp. | reverse complement strand
GGTAGACCCGGTGATTCTTGTATTCCACACCATTCGGGTTCTTCAAGTCAGCGCGCATTTGTCTGGTCGTTTCGGCCACCTGGGTCATTTCCACGTGCTCGAACTGGTTGAAACTGAAAACGGTCTTGCCCATTTCGTAATAGAGGATGGCATTGCCGCCGGTTCCCTGGAATTCGGGCAGCACGCCCATTCCGTTGCCGGAAACGGTCTTGGTGCGTTTCATCTCCAGCAAAAGGTCCACGATGCCGAAGGGGAAGAGGCGTCCCTTGGCGCGCTGCAGTGCGGCCGATGCATCCGGGAAGGCGAACAGGAAACCGACGATATCGTCGTCATGCATGATGAGTTTGATGAGGCGGTGATCGGCGACCATGAACACGTTCTGCACGGCATAGTCGATATCGCCCCGGGTGAACGGATAGTATTCCCAGTTTTGGATGAAGGTGCGGTTGTAGGTCTCGCCGATGCGTTGCGCCCAGGCGATGAGTTCCTTCTTGCTCTTGAACTGTTTGACCCACAGGTTGCCGCGTTTCAATGCCCACTGGGCGATCTTTTCGACGCGTTCAGGAATTTTGAAGGCATTGGCGGGCAGGTAGCAGGAGACAAAGTCCACTTCCTTTTCAAACCCGAGTGCTTCGACCAATTTAGGGTAGTAGTCGTAATTGTAGGCCATCATGGTCATCATCTGACGGTGCTCGGTGCCAAGGATTTGGATGCCGTATCCGTCGAACGGGGACAAGCCCTTCGGTCCGATAACCGTGTCGAGACCGCGCTTGCGTGACCAGTCAAAGGCGGCGTCAAAGAGTGTCTGGGCGGTGCCCTGGTCGTTTTCGGCGTCGAAGTAGTAGAACTGGGCTTTCTTGGTCTTGTGGTAGTTGTTGAAGGGAACGTTTTCCCCGGCGAAGATGCGTCCCACCACTTCCCCGTCGCGCAGGGCGAGGAAGAAGTCGCCGTCCGAGTGTTCGAAGAAGGGATGTTTTTTGCGATTCAGCGGGAGATAGGCGTCCATGAACAGCGGCGGGACCCATTGTGGACAGCCCTGGTAGAGGTCATAGTAGTATTGTACGAATTTCTTTACCTGCTTCTTGTTCTCGGTATCGACTTTCTCGATGGTAACCATGCGGTTCTCCTTGGGGAGGAATAAATGCTTATAAAGTATATAACACATTTTATTTTTCAAGATACGAAAATGACTTTTCGGTTTCGACGCGAGCGCGTTTCTGCGATTTTGTGCGATAATTGTGTCATCTCGCCGGAGGTGCATTTATGGAAATCCCTGAAATCAAACCAGATGTTCTCAACCCCAGTGAGTTCCTGATTGCCGAGTATAACTATATCGGCCAGGCGGCTTTCCAGGCTAACGAAGACAGGGCGCGCGTAGCTTCGTTCTACTTTGTTTCCGTTGGTTCATTGGTGGCTGCCATTCTGGGAGCGCAGTTTTCCAGCGGGAAGATGAGTGAATTGGTCTATGCTGCTTTCAGCCTGTTGTTTGCCATCCTGACCGTACTCGGTGTACTGACAGTATTCCAGTTGGCCCGCCTGCGTGCAGCCTGGTATTCGGCAGCCAGGGCCATGAGCGCCATCAAGGAGTATTACCTGACATCCTTCCCCGAACTGGATACTCCCCTCCTTTGGCGAAAACTTCCTTCCAGGGAGACGTGGTACAGCATCGCCAATTTGCTGCGCGTTCAGGTTTCTCTCCTGTCTGCTCTGATCTTTGGGGCGGCGTTATATACACTGTTCCGCAGTTTTCGCCCGCAATTACCGCTGGTGGTCTGGATCGTAACCCTGGTTTTGCCACTGGGTTTATATGTTTTTCAACGGGCTGTTTATTTTCATCTGCTCAGGAAATAGGCATTTGTAAAAAGGAGTCTCCATGTCTGAAACCCGCACGGAAGAGTTTCGCGTCAATGGCGAGGAATTGCTTGCCAAGATTAAGGCCTTGGTCCATGAAGGGAATATCCGCCGTATCATCATCAAGGACAAGGATGGAAAAGTCCTGATCGAATTTCCACTCACTTTTGGTGTGGTGGGGTTGGTGCTGGCGCCCACGTTGGCGGCCGTGGGTGCGATCGCGGCGCTGGTCACGGAAGCAACGGTGGTGGTCGAAAAAGAAGTCTGATCCTGCTACATGAAACGTGTTCGTGTTGGATTGCTCCTGATCATTGCAGCCTTTGTCATCCAATCAACATGGTATGGCCTGTTGATGCTCTCTTACGTTTCATCCGACGGGAAGTTGGAGGGCGCCGACTTTTTGTTCTATTATGCGGTCGGACGAGTAGCGCGTGAACACGGGTTGGATGAGGTTTACGACCTGGAATTGCAGACAAGCGCCCAATCTGCTGTTACGGGTCTGCCTGTCGGCTCCAGCCAGATTTTCTTGCCAAACCATCCTCCGTTCCTGTATCCGTTGGTGATGCTCCTCTCTGGCCTGGGTTACCGTACTGCTTATCTCTGTTTTGCGATATGTTTGATCCTGCTGGTTGTGCCCGGTCTCCTGGTCTTGGGATGGTCTTTGCGGTCATTAGGCTGGGGTAAAACCCAGGCCGGGCTTCTTTTTGCAGCAGCATTATTCTTTGAACCACTCTTTATAAGTGTTCTGAAAGGGCAGGATTCAGCCCTTCTATTGCTTGGGGGCTTGCTGTGGTATTCTGGCTTCCTGCGAGATGATGATCGTTTGTCCGGCCTTGGCTTATCGTTGACGCTGATTCGTCCACAAATTGCCCTGTTGCTGGCGGTGCCGTTCCTGTTCAGACGGCGCAAACTATTTGGTTGGTTTTTTCTCGGGGCGGCATCCCTTGGGATTTTTAGTCTTCTACAAGTGGGTTGGGATGGCGTCGTGGACTATTACCACATCCTGGTGCTCAGCGCGGCGGGGAGCGGCTATGGGATGAGCGAAACGGCCATGTTCAATCTCGTGGGCTTACTCCTGCGTCTTGCTCCGGGCCTGGACCTAGGAACGGTCCACGCCATTGGCTGGGGTGTCTACGCTGCTGTTTTGTTGGGATTGTGTGCTCTGTGGGGCTTCTCCAAACACGTCAAGCCTTGGCATTTGGTTCTGGCAGTGACCTTAAGCCTGTTTGCCGCTCCGCATCTGCATTACCACGACCTGGCCTTGCTGATCGTTCCTCTTGTTTGTGTGGGAGTAGCCGGGGTCTCGACAGGCCGGTTCCCGGTCATGTGGGCTGCGGCCCTGCCTTTGTTGACATCGGTTGTCTTGCTGTTCGCTGAATTCTGGGATCCGGCGCGGTTTACCAT
>CAZRCR010000390.1:0-3260 GCA_964598615.1 uncultured Anaerolinea sp. | reverse complement strand
GGGGATCATCTTGCAGGCGGTCACCAGGTCCGGGCATTCGCTACCTACGATGATCACCTTGCTTTCTTCCAGCACCTTGGCCATCACGAAGGCGCGCTGCTGGCCGGGCGGGTAGCCGTCGCACCGGGCGCTGTCTAGGATATGCCGGATATCAGGCGCCTCGCGCAGGGCTGCAAGGAAGCGTTGTTCGCCCACGCCGGTCCCGGCGCCTTCCTCACAGCGGGCCGGGATGATGAAGTAACCGCCCTTGCGGACTACCGGCACCGGGGCGAAGAAGAGATAGGATGGGGCGCGGCTGGCCTGGTACAGGTTGCTGTCTTTGGGGAAGCCCACACCGCCGATGGCGATATCGTACTGGTGCGGGATCGGCACCTCGTATACCGAACGCGCGAACGCGACCAGTTCCCGGAAGGCCAGATCCGGGTTTCCGGCGGCCACCCGCAGGATGCACTTCTCATCGTCCAGGACAACGTTCAGGATGAAGCGCAGGTTGGCGCGGCGGGCGGCTTCCGTCACTGCTTCGTGGAAGGGATTGCCTTCGATGCGTCCCAACCGCGTGCCGGGATGGTCCACGAAGGCGGGTCCGTGGGTGTGGGCGATGAGCGCCTCCCCGGCTGCTCCCACGGCCACGGTCTTGCGCCCGCCGGAGTAACCGGCATACTGGTGCGGCTCGACGATGCCGGTGGCGATTAGCAGGTCCGCTTCGTGGGCTGCCCGGTGCACCGAGACGGGCACGCCGTCAGGGGTGACACCCAGGTCTACCAGGACATCCGGGTTCTGCGGTTCGTTGTCGATCACCCGGTAGCGGCTTGCCACGGCTGCGCTGAGTTTGATGGCCTTCTCCTCTTGTGTGGAAGGGCGGTGCATGCCAGTTCCGCATAACAGGGTGATATCTTCGTCTCGCACCCCGGCAGCTTCCAGGTCCGCCAGCAGGGCCGGGACCAGCAAGTGATCGGGGCTGGCGCGGGTGATGTCGGTGAATACGATACAGACGCGCTGACCGGGGCCGGCCAGTTCCCTGAGTGGGGGAGCGCCGATGGGCCGCTCCAACGCGGCGCGGAGGGCGGCTTCCGGGTCGGCCAGCGGCTCAACCGGGCGGGAAACGGCTACATCTGCCTGCATCGTCGCGGGCAGGTTGAACTCGATGAACGATTTCCCGTAAGGGAGGCGGTAGGTGCGGGTCATGGCCGGACCTTGCCTCCGGGGAGTTTATAGGCTGTGCGGGCCAGGCCAACTGCCAGGTCGTTCATCATGGCAGTGGCTTCCTCCATCCCGACCACATGGCGCATCACCAGGCTGGCAACCCAATCCGCTGAAACCCGCCGCCAGACATCGTGGCGGGCCGGGACAGAACAGAAGGCGCGGGTGTCGTCGTTGAACCCGGCCGTGTTGTGCAGCCCGGCCGTTTCCATGACCTGGTCGAAGTAGCGCCGTATTCCATTGGGGCTGTCGTGGAACCACCAGGGCGGCCCCAGTTTCACTGCCGGGTAATGCCCGGCCAGCGGGGCGAGTTCGCGGGCGTAGCAGGTTTCATCGAGAGTGAACAGGATCAGGGTCAGGCGCGGGTCGTTGCCGTATTTGTTCAGGAGCGGCCGCAGGTTGCGGGTGTATTCGGTTTGGGTCGGGGTATCCGAGCCCATGTCCGGCCCGAAGTGTTCGAACACCGGTTGGTTGTGGTTGCGTAGTGAGCCGGGGTGAAGCTGCATGACCAGTCCATCTTCGATGCTCATGCGCGCCATCTCCATCAGCATGTGCGCCGTAAAGCGGACGGCATCCTCGGGAGTGGCTTTCCGGGCCAGGGCACGCTGGAAGATCGTCTCTGCCTCGCTTGGCGTGAGTTCGGCGGTGAATGGGGTCGGGGCATCGTGGTCCGTGGCCACCGCTCCCATTGCTTTGAAGAATGCCCGGCGCTGTTCCAGGGCGCGGACCAGGGCCGCATAGGAGCCGACCTCGAGCCCACTTGTTGCGCTCAGGGCATCGATGTTCGCCTTCCAGCCGGGCGCGTCCAGCTTGATGACCCCGTCTGGGCGGAAGGTCGGGATGATCCGCCCGTTCCAGCCTGAATCCCGGATGGCCTGGTGATGGCGCAGCTCGTCACCCGCCGCGTCTGTGGTGCTCAGGACCTCGATCCGGAATTGTTCGAAAAGGTGACGAGGACGGAATTCCGGCGCGGCGAGTTTGGCAGACAATTCCTCGTAGAGCCGGTTAGCGTTGACAGCACTCGGGGTCTCGGCGATGCCGAAGACGGTTTCCAGTTCATGGTGCAGCCAGAGACCGGTTGGGGTGCCGCGGAACAGGAAGAAGTTTTCGCAGAAGAGACGCCAGATCTTGCGGTGGTCTGTCTCCACCGGGTGGCCATCCCGCCGGGGCATTCCCAGGTCTTCCAAAGAGATGCCTTGCGAGTAGAGCAGGCGCAACACGTAGTGGTCGGGAAGGATGAACAGGTCGGCGGGGGTGCCGAAGGTGGCCCGGGGATCGGCGAACAGGCGCGGGTCGACATGTCCGTGCGGACAGACGAGCGGCAGGTCCGCCACGCTGTTGTAGAGTTCACGCGCCATATTGCGGGTGGACGGGTCCGGGGAGAACAGGCGGTCAGGCGAGAGCATGTGGTTGATTCCCTTTCGAACTTTTACCGATACTGTGCACAATGATACCACCGGCAGGGCACGCGCCTGTTTTCCTGTGTTCGGGATGTTGTATAAAAAGAAACAGTATTGTATAATCAACAACAATGACCGAGATTCAATCTCTTGCCCGTGGTTTGAAGATCCTCGACCTGCTGGGCCAGTCCCCGGACGGCATCAGCATCACCGAATTGGCCGAGATGCTGGATGTGGACAAAGGCAGCGCTTCGCGGCTGGTTTCCACGCTGGCGCGTTACGGATATGCCGAGAAGGATGATGTTTCCCGGCGTTATCACCTCGGCCCGCAGGTGGTCAGTCTCAGCCGGAGCGTGTTGACCCGCCTGCCGCTGCGCGAAGCTGCCAAACCTTTCTTGCGGCAGATGATGGAGCGAACCGGAGAATGCGCCCACTTGGCGGTTCCGGTGCAAGGCAGGGTGCTGTACATCGACCAGGCTGAATCGCCGGCCACGCTGCGGGTCAATGCCGCCATCGGGACGATGAACCCGCTGTATTGCACGGCGCTTGGCAAGGTGTTCCTGGCCTTTGGGGAGGTCGAATTTCCTGCCCCGCTCGAGTCGTTTACCCCGCACACCATTACCGACCCGGAAGCGCTTCGCCGCCATCTGGACGAGGTGC
>CAZRCR010000389.1:0-3266 GCA_964598615.1 uncultured Anaerolinea sp. | reverse complement strand
CTCCCTGGGATGAAACCTATGAGTTTATGTCCACAGGGGATGAAAGTTATGTCATTTCCAATCTTTCCAACCAGACCCTCGCAAATTTGAAGGTTGGAGTAATCTTTTTCATCGACAATGCAGGGAAGGTCGTCTATAGCAAGATGATTGACCTGGAAACCCAGGCAGATCAGATAATCCCGGAAAGCCTGTATCAGGAATTCCAGGTTGGCAGTCCCCTGCTGGCGCATGAAACACTGACCGATACGGCGGCGGGTGTTCTTTCGTTGCCGGAGGGGGTGCTGCTCGTTTCTTCACACCCTATTCTGACCAGCCAGGAAGAAGGCCCTGTTCGCGGTTCTCTGATCATGGGGCAGTGGCTGGATGAGACCAACCTTCAGGAATTGGCGGACATTACCCAACTCACCATCAGCGTCTTCTCCTATCAGGATGGTGAATTGCCTGAAGATGTTGCCCGGGCGCAGAGCATGTTGGAAGAATCGCCCATGTGGGTATTCCCCCAGAGCGATTCCATAGTGTCTGGATATACCTATGTCGACGATGTATACGGAAACCCGGCTTTGATTCTAAAGATCGATACGCCGCGTGAGATCGTTATCCAGGCGCGCTTGAGCATACTGTACCTGGGTCTGTCCTTGTTTACCATTGGCCTGGCACTGGGGATTATCCTGTTACTGCTTCTGGATCGACTGGTGATCTCCCGTCTATCCAAACTGACTGCCAACGTTCGAGCGATTGGCAGTCGGGGAATTTCTTCCAGGCTGACTCCAGATGGAAAAGATGAAATTTCCCTGCTGGCAGCTGGCGTCAACTCCATGCTGGATTCGTTGGAAGATGCCCAAGCCAGGAAATTGGAAACCGAGGCTCGCTTTCGTTCGATCTTCGGGGTTGCCCCAACCGGTATCGGGGTGGTCAGGGATGGGATTTTATTGGATGTCAACCCGCGCATTTCTGAACTTACAGGCTATACCAGGGAAGAACTTATTGGTCAAAGTAGCAGCCCCTTATATATTACCCGGAATGACTTTGAGTTTGTAGACAGCGAAATCAACAGGCAGATCGCGGAGTGCGGTGTTGGGCGATTGGAAACGTGTTGGAAAAAGAAAGATGGTTCCTTGATGGTGGTTCTACTCTCCATATCGCCGATAGATCTTGCCGACCTGCGCAAAGGCATGACGTTTACTGTTCTCGACATTACCGAGCGTAAGCAGGCGGAGGAAGAAATCCGCAGGTTGAATGCAGAACTGGAACAGCGCGTCGAGGCGCGCACGCAGGAATTGCGCGATGCTCAGGAAAAACTTGTTCGCCAGGAGCGCTTGGCCGTGCTGGGACAATTGGCGGGCAGCGTGGGCCATGAATTGCGTAATCCACTGGCTGTTATCAACAATGCTGTTTATTTCTTGAAATTGAGCCAGGTGCAAGCCAGTGAGAAAGTGCAGGAATATCTCTGCATGATCGAACGCGAGATTCACACGGCTGAGAAGATCATCAATGACCTGCTTAACTTTGCCAGGGTCAAGAATCTGGACCGGGAACCGGTGTCTCCCTCCTTGCTGGTCGAGCAGACTCTTGAGCGTTTCACTATCCCTGCCGGGGTGAATGTTGTTCGTGAAATCGACCGCTCACTCCCCGCTGTATATGTGGATGCTCGTCAGATGGTGCAAGTGCTGGGCAACCTGATCACGAATGCCTGCCAGGCCATGGATGGAGAAGGAACCCTTACACTCAGAGCCTGGCCCGAGAAGGATATGGTGGTCTTATCCGTTACCGATACCGGTCCGGGTATCAGCCCGGAAAACATGGAGAAAATCTTCGAACCGCTTTTTACTACAAAGGCGCGCGGTATAGGGCTGGGATTAGCCATTAGCCAACATTTCGTGGATGCCAACGGTGGCTGTATTGAGGTCCACAACGAAGCAGAAGGAGGCTGCACATTCACGATCTGCCTGCCTGTGGCAGAGGAGGATCAATTCCATGAACAGTGAAACCTTTATTGGGATGATGAACAACGCCGCGCTTCTCCTGGCGCTGGCTGTTTTGTATGACGCGCTTCCAATCCCCAAAGGGAACCGCGGCTGGGTTCGCCAACTGTTGGCAGGATTTATAGTGGGGTTGATCGGGATGGCGGTCATGTTGAGTCCCTGGAAACTCTATGAGGGCATCATCTTTGATACGCGTTCCATCCTGCTCAGCATATCCAGCTTTTTCTTCGGCCCACTTCCTGCATTGATTGCCGTCCTGATGACCGGAACCTTGCGAATCTTGCAAGGGGGGGCGGGTGCCGGAATGGGCATCCTGGTCATTCTGACATCGTCTGGGTTGGGACTGGGCTGGCGTTTCGTTTGGAGGAAGAACCAACGCCAACCACGTTGGTATGAATTTTACGGGTTCGGTTTGATCGTCCATCTGACCATGTTGCTTTGCGCCCTTGCGCTTCCCGCGGATGCCCGGCTGGACGTACTCAGGCAAATCTGGATTCCCGTGATGGTCATTTACCCGGTTGGCACCGTGCTGCTGGGCCTGTTACTCGCCCGCCACGAAGAACGCAAGCAGTTGCAACAGGAATTGCAGCAGGAACGCAGCCTGCTGGCGCGCATTACCGAGACCAGCCTGGATGCCATTTTTTTGACCGATGCAGATGGAAGGATTTTTTCTGCCAACCCGGCTGCCTGCCACATGTTCGGATATAGCGAAGAGGAGATCTGCCGCCTGGAACGTAATACGATGATCGACAAAACGGACCCGCGATTGCCACAGGCGCTTGCAGAACGCGCTCGCTCAGGCCGTTTTTATGGAGAACTTTGCTTTGTGCGCAAGAACGGCCAGAAGTTCATTGGGGAAGTTGCCAGCGTTCTTTTCAGAGACCTCCAGGGTCAGGAGCGCGCCAGCCTTTTCATTCGGGATATTACCGATCGTAAACAGGCTGAAGAAGCCTTGCGTGAGAGCGAAGACAAGTTCAGATATATTTTCGATCACTCGGTGACTGGCAAGTCCATCACGCAGATTAGCGGGGAGATGCAGATCAACCAGTCTTTTTGTGACATGCTTGGCTATTTGCCAGAGGAACTCCAGAACAGAAAGTGGCAGGAGATCACTCACCCGGAAGATGTAGAACTGAGCCATCGGGAGATCCAGCGACTTCTTTCCGGCAAGACGGATGCCGTCCGCTTTGTGAAACGCTAACTTCACAAAGATGGTTCGTCTGTCTGGGCGGACGCGGCAATAACGCTGCGCCGGGATGCGCAAGGCAAGCCGCTTTACTTCTT
>CAZRCR010000388.1:0-3269 GCA_964598615.1 uncultured Anaerolinea sp. | reverse complement strand
GTAGACATGGGGTTCCGTCTCTTCCTGACCGTCCCCACAGTCATCGGCTTCCTGTTCGCCATCTTCCTGCTCTGGCTCTATCCATTACACGGGAAACGTCTGCAAGAGATCAAGGATGCCTTGAAGGCCAAACAACAACTCAGTCAAGGAGAGGGTCAATGAATTATTTCCTCGGTGTCGATGTTGGCGGAACCAAGACCCACGCCCTGATCGCCGACGAAACCGGGCAAGCCATCGGCTTCGCCCATGCCGGGACCGGTAGTTGGGAAGCGGTCGGTTATGATGGGTTGACATCCGTACTGAAGGATGTGACCACCCGCGCCGCGGAAATGGCCGGTATCCGTATCGACCAGATCGCCGGAGCCGGGCTGGGCATGGCCGGGTATGACTGGCCAAGCCAGGCGCAGTTGCACCTCGACGCGATCGCCGCCGCCGGGCTGAACGTGCCGCTCAAGATCGTCAACGACGCCGTACTCGGAATTCCCGCCGGGGCGGAGGATGGCTGGGGGCTTTCGGTCGTCTCCGGCACAGGCTGCAACTGCCGCGGACTGAGCAGGGACCATCAGAAGGAAGGCCGCGTAGTGGGTGGAGCCGGCCATTGGTCCGGCGAAGCCGCGGGAGGGTTCGATATTCTCGCCCGGGCCATGCGGACGGTCGCGTTCGAGTGGAACCGGCGTGGTCCGGCCACTGCATTAGCCAAAGCTTTTATCGAACATGTCGGCGCCCAAAACCTGGATGACCTGATCGAAGGCGCGTATATGGGCCGCTATGGATTCGAACCGTCCATGATCCTGCTCACTTTCGAGATCGCCCGCAGCGGCGACCCGCAAGCCGTGGAAGTGGTGCGCTGGGCCGGGCGTGAACTGGGCGGCTTGGCCGTTGGCGTGATCAACCAGTTGGATCTGCAAAACGAAATTTTCGATATTGTTCTGATTGGCAGCATCTTCGACGGTCACCCCGCCATGCAGGAAACCCTGGGCGAGACCGTCCACCAGGTTGCTCCGGCGGCGCGGCTGGTGCGGCTCAACGTCCCGCCGGTGGTGGGCGGCGTGCTGCTCGGCATGGAAGCTGGTGGGGTCGATTTCCGCAGCAAGCGCCAGGCACTGATCCGTTCCACGGATGAACTGCTGAAGCGCGACAAGGAATAAAAAACTATGAAAGCCGGGTACGCACAAACCATTATCACCCCCGGTCTGGAAAAGACCGTTTACATGGCCGGGTTTGGACAGAACCGCCGCGCCGAAACGGTCCATGATGACCTTTACGTCCGCGCCCTGGCGCTGGCAGATTCATCCCGAACCCTGATCCTGTGCGGCCTCGACCTGATCGGGTTCTTCCGCAGGGACGTAAACGAGGTCATCAAGCGCGTCCACGAAACCGCGCCGGGTGTGGATGTCATCATGGCCTCCCTGCACCCGCACCACGGTCCCGACACGATGGGCCTGTGGGGACCCAACCCGTATACCAGCGGCATCGACCAGGGCTACCTGTCCAGCGTCAAGGACAAGGCCACCGCCACCATCCTGTCCGCCATCCGGGACCTAAAACCGGTCAGCGGCATGAAAACGACCTCGCTGCTGGTCCCCGGCCTGGCCAAGAATGCCCGCAATCCCGAGGTCCGCGACGAAGAACTGACCGTGGCCCAGTTCATGGACAAGGACGGTCACGCGCTCGTGTCGCTGTTCAACTTCCCCTGCCACCCCGAGGTGCTCTGGGAGCACAACACGCACATCAGCGCCGACTATCCCGGTTCCCTGCGCCGCGAGGTGGAGAGTCTGACCGGCGCGCCGTGCATCTTCTTCTCCGGGGCGCTGGGCGGCATGATGACGCCCGACGTGAAGGACCACTCTTTCGAGGAAGCCGGGTTCATGGGCCGCAAACTGGCCGTGGAAGGGCTGAAAGCCTTGAAGGACGCTCCCGTGCTACAGGAGGGTCTCGACCTGTCGCGCACGAAGCAGGAATTCGGCATCAAGTTAACCAATCCACTGTTCAAGATCGCCATCCATAACAAGCTCTTCCCGGATGTGCGCTCAGAGAACGGCTTGGTCAACACCGAGGCCAGCCTGCTCAAGATCGGTTCGCTGTGGTTCGCCACCATCCCCGGCGAACTGCTTCCAAAACTGGGCCTGTCTCTGAAAGCGGACATGAAGTCCGCCGGGGCAGGCGTGGCCGGGGTCATCTGTCTCGCCAACGACGAGTTGGGTTACATCATCCCGGAGGAGATCTTCCGCTTCCCGCTCAACCCGCTCAAACCCGGCAAGCACTATGAGGAGACCAATTCCATCGGCAAGGGCATTGCCCCGGCCGTGATGAAAGCCGTCCGCAGTCTTTTAAACGAGAAACAGGGATAAAACGCTTATTCAGCCGCCTGACACTTTTCCAAAACTAACTCTATCCATCCTGCTCGCCTGGGGATAAATCCCCCGGCTGATTGCCAAAGCCGTCTAAAGACGGCTTAACCAGTCCGCTTTAGCGGACTTAAGCACTGAGCCGGAGACTTTAGTCCCCGGCGAACAAATTTGTCAATTTCTGTTTATCCCGTTCATTCCTAGTGAAAAACGAACTTACGCAAAAGATTTATAGGAGCATCCTATGTCTGAACTCGCAATTTTGGGCGGGACCAAGACCCGCACCGAACCTTACCCGCAATGGCCCGTCTGGGACCAGCGTGACATCGACGCCGTGACCGGGGTGGTCAAGTCCGGCCGCTGGGGCGGCTACCCGTACCCGGGTCCGCGCACGGCTGAGTTCGCCCGCAAGTTCGCCGAAATGCAGGGCGGCCAGTACGCCGTCCCGATGGTGAACGGCACGGTCACAATGGAAGTGGCCCTGCGGGCGGCAGGCATCGGCTGGGGTGACGAAGTTATCGTCCCGGCCTACACCTTCCAGGCCACCGCCGCCGCCCCGATGAACGCCGGGGCCATCCCGGTCATCGTGGACGTGGACCCCAACAGCTACTGTCTGGACCCGAAAGCAGCAGAGAAGGCCATCACACCCAAAACGAAAGCCATCATCCCGGTCCATCTCGGCTCGAACATGGCCGACATGGACGCCATCATGGCCCTGGCCGAGAAGCACAACCTGATCGTGGTCGAGGACTGCGCCCACGCCCATGGCGCCAAATGGAACGGACGCGGCGCCGGGACGATCGGTCAGTTCGGCTCATTCTCGCTGCAATCCTCCAAGATCCTGACCTCCGGTGAGGGCGGCGTGCTGCTCTGCCGGACCGAGGAACTGGCCCGCAAGGTGATGGCCGTCATCGACTGCGG
>CAZRCR010000387.1:0-3276 GCA_964598615.1 uncultured Anaerolinea sp. | reverse complement strand
AGTGAATTTTCAATAGAGCATATTTCTCGCTCAAAAATTACTTTCTTGAAAGATTTTCCTCCAGCATATCAATCTGATATGGAAAAGGCCACTGAATTATGGTTAGTGGGAATAACCCTCAGAGAGGCTATTCATAAGAATTTACCCAGAATAAAGAAAATATTGAATAAAGAAGTTGGGTGCGTTAAAGTTTTGCTAGTTCATCCTGATGGTCCAGCACTTAAGATGGCTGCTTTTCGCGAATATGCGTATGCAGATTCTCGCCCTGAATACAAAAGTATAGATATTAAGAGTAGCCTTTCGACCTTTGGTAATTTAAAGACTGAACACCCGGGAAAACTGGAAGTTCGAACAATCGAGCATCCTTTAAGCCACGGAATAATAGCTATTGATCCTGAAACAACAACCGGCATTTTATACATCGCAAGTTATACTTTTAAAGTTAAGGATGGAGCGAAACCGAAGTTTGTTTTATCGTCGGAAGCTGGTTATTGGTATAAACATTATGTTGATGAATTGAAAACCACATGGGAATATAGTAACCCTTGGGAATCTGGCGATTAAAAGAAGATAGAAGTTATAGTTTTAGAAAAACTATTATATAAGTGAGGTAAAGTTATGGCCCATTATCTCGTCACCGGCGCGGCCGGATTCATTGGCAGCCGCGTCAGTACCATGCTCATCAAGCAGGGACACGCCGTCACCGGCGTGGACAACATGAACCATGCCTACGACGTCCGCATGAAGGAGCACCGTCTGCGCAAGTTGCAGGCCATCCCCGGCTTCACTTTCCGGAAACTGGATATCTCTGACCGCACTGCCGTGGACCAACTTCCGGCCTTCGACGCGATTTTCAATCTGGCGGCCCGGGCCGGGGTCCGCGATAGTGTCGAGGAGCCACGGGCGTTCATGGAAACCAACCTGTCGGGCACGCTCAACCTGCTCGAGTTGGCCCGTCAGCGCGGCATCAAAAAGTTCGTCCAGGCTTCCACGGCAGGCGTTTACGGGGCCAACCCGCCTCTGCCCACGCCCGAGATGGCCGATTCCGACCATCCGCTCCAGCCCTACGCTGCCAGCAAGAAGAGCGCCGAAGTGCTCTGCCATGCCTACCACTTTATGCACGGACTGGATGTAACGGTCTTCCGCTATTTCACGGTCTATGGCCCGGCGGGGCGTCCTGACATGGTCATGTTCCGCTTCGCCAAATGGATCGTGGATGGGATAACCGTCCATTTGAATGGCACGGGGGAACAATCGCGTGGCTTTACTTTCCTGGACGATATCGCCCGCGGCACCATCCTCGGCCTCCAGCCACTGGGTTATGAGATTATCAACCTGGGCGGACATGAGTCCATTTCCATTAATCGCATGATCGAGATGCTCGAAGAGTTGACTGGCAAACCGGCACAGGTGGAACGTCATCCTGCGCACAAGGCTGACATCCTGTCCAATTGGGCCGATGTCACAAAGGCCAAACGCTTGCTTGGCTGGGAGCCGCAGGTGGACCTGCTACACGGCATGCGCACACTAGTGGACTGGTACTTGCAAGAGCAATCCTGGGCCAAGGATATAGAAACCCCGTGAGATCCCCGCGCGAGATCGTGCAATCCTGGCTGCAAGACAAACTGGTGCGCAAAGTGGTGCGCAACAGCGGCTACCTGCTGATCGGCAATACGCTCAGTTCGGTCGTCTCCAGCGTATTGACCGGGCGTCTGCTCGGCGTTCTCGGTTTTGGCATTACCGGCACGATCATTTCGTTCGCCTCGAATATCAATCGTCTGCTGTCTTTTCGCATGGGGGAACTGGTCGGCAAGTATGTGGCACAGTACCTGGCTGAAGGCAAAAAAGACCTGGCCGCCGCCTCGCTCAAGGCTGCCGCCCTGACGGAGACGCTTACCTCGGTGGCGGCCTATCTCCTGCTGGCGCTTTCCGCCCCCCTGGCGGCGCGCTACATCATCAAAGACACCACGACCACCCCGCTCATCATCCTGTACGCCCTGGCGCTGCTGGCGAACTTCGTCACCGAGACTTCCACCGGTTTCCTGCAGGTCAGTGGACATTTCCGCAGCCAGGGCGTGATCACCTTTGTGCAGTCGCTGGCAACCGCCGGGGTGATCGTCTACGCCTATCTCGTCAAAGGTGACATCTGGCTGGTGATGGGGGCCTACCTGCTGGGCAAGTCGGTCAACGGGTTGGCCCTGGCGGGCGTGGCGGCGTACCGGGCGCGGCAGGTTCTCGGTCCGGGCTGGCTGCGGGTATCCGTCAGGTTGCTCCCCGAACGTCCAAGATTCTGGAATTTTGCCGTCAGTACCAACTTGAGCGGAACCGTCACCATGCTGGTGCGCGACAACGAGGAAGTCTGGATCTCGCTCCTGCTTTCCCCGCTTGCCACCGGGTATTACAAGGCGGCCAAGGCGCTGGTCAACCTGGTCATGACGCCCATCACGCCCTTCATCGGCGCCACCTACCCCGAGCTGACGCGTGCTGTGGCCGAAAAAGCCTGGGCGCGCCTGCGCAGTCTCCTGCGCCGCCTGACGCTTCTCTCCGGCGCCTGGACCCTCGCCGCTGGGCTGGGACTTCTGGTTTTTGGCCGCTGGCTGCTCTCGATCTATGGCCCGGATTTCACTGTTGCTTACCCGGCGCTGCTCATCCTGCTGGTGGGGTATGGGCTGGCAACTGTTCTGTACTGGAACCGCAACCTGCTTCTCTCGTTCAACCAGCCCAACTATCCGCTCAAGGTTACAACCATTCTTGGATTTGCCAAGATCGCGTTAACCTTCCTGCTGGTGCCCGCCCTCGGTTATCTGGTTGAAGCGGCATTGCTTTCTGCTTTTCAGGCTATCTCCGTTTCCCTGCTCGCCTGGCGCGGCCTGCGTGAACTCAAAATGCAGGAATCGCTGGCACAACCCGAACCATGAAAATTGTCGTTGTTTCCTCCTGCAAACTCCCCTCCGACACCGCCAACAGTATCCAGGTGATGAAGGTCTGCCAGGCGTTCAAACAACTCGGGCATGACGTGACCCTGCTCGTGCCGGGTCCGCAGCCTGCCGGACCGGTGGACCTGCTCGCCCATTATGGCCTGCATACCCACTTCGACGTGGAATGGCTCCCCATGCGCAGCCGTCGCACCTTCCCGTGGACTGCCGTTCGGCGGGCGCACTCGCTCGGGGCGGATTTGCTGTATGCCTGGCCCGCCCAGTCGGCGGTGCTGGCCCCGCTGGCGGGCATCCCGTCCATGCTGGAGATGCACGACTTCCCCGCCGGTCGCTTCGGTCC
>CAZRCR010000386.1:0-3277 GCA_964598615.1 uncultured Anaerolinea sp. | reverse complement strand
TCTGAGATCAGGATCCAGTCGATGGCGGCGTGGTCTTCGCCCCTGCCGAAGTCGTGGAAGGTGGCCTGCTCCGCTTCGCCCGGATGGACTTGTTGGTAGGCGTCGCACAGGCCGCCGGGTCCGGTCAGGAGCTGGTAGGCGGTGGATGTTTTCCCGGCGTTGAAGTCGCCGGTCAGCACGAGCGGGGTCTGGGCCTGCACCTGTTCGGTCCATTCCCGCAGGAGCCGCGCCGAGGCTTCGATGGCCTGCGGCTGGTAGTCGAAGTGCGTGTTGGCAAAGGTGACCGTCCGCCCGCTGGGGCGGTGGAGCAGTTTTACCCAACTGACGGTGCGCGGGAAGACGCTGTCCCAGCTTTTACTGCCGGGCGTCTCGGGGGCTTCGCTCAGCCAGAACACGCCCTGGCGCATGGGCAGGAATGCCTCGTTGCGGTAGAGCAGGGGAGCCATCTCGAGGGCGGTATCGCCCGGTCCCTCGCGGTGCACACCGTAGAACGAATACTCCGGCAATGCCTGTTTGACATAGGCCGCCTGTTCACCGTCGTAACATTCCTGCAGGCCGAGCAGGTCGGGGGCGAAGGCGCGGATGCGCTCCACGGCCAGCGCCTTGCGGTGTTCCCAGTTGTTCTCCCCGTCGTCGGCCAGGGCGATGCGGAGGTTGAAGGTCATCACTTTGATCATTGGTGTTCCTGTCAGCCCGTGTATCCCAGCGCGGTCCGGATGCGCTGTAACAGCGGGAAGGTAATGGTGTCTTTCAAGATCAATTCGCCCCAGCCTTGCGGGTTGCACAGGTCGAACCAACCCACTTCCACGATGGCATATACCGAGGAAGCGGATTCTTCCGGTTCGTAGCCAGGCTTTTCTGCGCCGCTCACCACCCGGCAAACGTAGGTTTTGTAACACTGGTAGCCAACCGTGGTCTGGACGTGGTCTTCCAGCAGCAGGCGCTCCACGGAGACCTCCAGGTTGGTCTCTTCGCGCATCTCCCGGCGCACGCAGTCTTCTTCGCTTTCGCCGGGTTCGCGTCCACCGCCGGGCAGCAGCCAGTAGGTCCGCCCGTCTTCGTGCTCGTAGTGGCGGATGAGCAGGATGTGGTCGCCGCGCAGGATGGCGGCCTGGTAACGGGTGTGCCTGCTCATCCGTTTCCTTCTGTCTTCGTTCCCGGGGACCGGTTGTCGCGCTCCCAGCGCTGGATCGCGCTTGCCAGCCAGGTGGTCCGGATGCCGGTCGGGTTTTGCTGCTTTTCGAACTCGATCAGGCGTTCCGCGGCGGCCCGGTCACCGCCTACCTTGCGGAGCAGGTCATTGAACAGTTCGGCCTGGTTGATGGCGGCGCCGAAGAGTTCGTCTGCCGCGTAGGGTTTGTGGAAGGCGCGCCGGAACAGGTCTTCCAGGCGGGCGCCCACTCCCTTGCGGGAGGGACCCGGCCCCGGACGGCTGGTCTCCTCGTCATCCGGTTCGTAAAGATTGACCCCGCAGTTGGGACAGCGGGTCGATTCGATGTGGATGCGGGCGCCGCAGCGCGCACATTCGATTTCATCGTCGGCAAGCGGGGGATCGATACTGGTGGGCATTGTTTTTTCACCTGATGAGAAAGAAGGGCGTTTAAGGTTTCCGGGCGGGACCTGGTTGCGTACCCGGCGCGGCCTGGCCTGCGAGGGCGTACACTTTCAGGTTTGCACCGTCCGCGGGCCATACGATGTCCCGCTCGTAGTGTAAGCCGATCCTTTCCAGAACCTTGATCGAACGTTCATTGTCCGGGGCAACGATGGCCAGGATACGTTCCAGCCTGACGACATTCCGTCCGTATGCAACGGCGGCGGAGGCGGCCTCGCTGGCATACCCTTTCCCCCAGAACTGCGGCAGGAAGGCGTAGCCCACGTCCACATCGGGCAGTTCGTCCCGTTTGATCAGGCCGCAAATGCCCACCGGGACCGGCGTGTCCTTCAATTCCACCAGCCACAACCCGAACCCGAAGCGGGCATAGCTTTTGACCGGGCCGTTCCGGATGTAGTTTTCAGCATCGGCCAGGGTACGCACCTTCCGGTCCCCGATGAAACGCAGGAACGACGGCTGGTTCAGCAGATCGAGAATGAACGGGGCATCGGCGGGGGATAGTTGCCGCAGGGCCAGCCGTTCGGTTTCCAGGATGGGCATAACGAGTCCCGGTTCTAGGGATGGGGGTAGAGTGCGTTGTTCTGCGGTGCGTCCGGCAGGTACAGGATGCAGGCCGCGTTCCCCGGCTGGAGTTGCGGACCGGGAGGGGTGAGCGTGCTCACCACGCCGGTCCATTCGTGACCGGTGGACTGGAAGCGGTAGGTGATGATCCACGGATGCTGGTGGTTGACGCGCACCGAGAAGTTTTGGTGAACCTCGACGATCTCGCCCTGTGCTGCCTGTCCGGTGCGCAGCACCTCCGCGGTCTTTTGCTTCGTCTTTACGCGCCAGACGAAGAGCGGGATCCCGGCGGCCAGGAAGCAGATGCCCAGGATGGCGAACGGGATGCCGACGAAAGCCGTGATGACGCCCAACGTCAGACCGAAGCCCAGCAGGAAGAACATGCCTCCGAGCAGGAGGAAGACGAAGGCGGCGATGGCCCATCCGTCCGTGAAGACCAGCCTCCAGACGAAGTTCGGCGCAATGGACCGGGGAGCGGGCGGCGGGACCGGGAGCGGGCTGCCCGGTTCGAGGTCCGCTTCGTGCGCTGGCTGGATCGGTCCGCCGCAGCGGGAACAGTTGGATTGGAATTGCGGGTAGGTTGTTCCGCACCAGGGACAGGTGGTCATGGCATCCTCCTTCGGATCAGGCTCGTTCGATTTTGAAGTTCCCCATTTCGCCGACCACGTTATTCGCATCGCCGACCGATTTCAGGAACAGGTTCTGGATCGCTTCTGCGGTCATCAGGAAACTGTACCGGTATTTCACGGGCCTTCTGGGGTCGAGGCTGGTGTAGACAAGGATCTCGATGGTTTTTGTGCCTTCTGTTTCCAGTCTTACCGGTTCGGCAGTGACGAAACTGATCTTCTTTTTCTCGATCTGATACCCGCCCAGCGGAATGAGTTCGGCGCTGCTGACGAACCGGTTGAAATTCTTCAACCCATCGAGCAGGTTGTCGTTGGCATCAATGGATTGATAGAAACCGAGCCAGCCCAGGGGATACGTTCTTCCGCCATCGTTCAGGTTGCATTGCACCTTGGTAATGATGCAGGGCCGTGCACCCTCGTTGACGAATACAAGGTCCAGGAACAGGTTGATCACATAGTTGTTGGTGTAACACAGTTG
>CAZRCR010000385.1:0-3302 GCA_964598615.1 uncultured Anaerolinea sp. | reverse complement strand
TTCCTCCTGGGATGAGTTCATGGCATTTCACTACACCGGAGCGACCTACGTTCCCCAGCTGGGACAGGTGTACGTGCCCGAGCAGACCTCCGAGGTCGTGGCTCCCGGCGCCTCGGAACTGACCGTGTCCCCGGTCTACATTTCCGATACCGACATCAGCGGCGATGAGGTTGTCACCGTCTCCACCACGGTCAGCGGGAATGTGGCTTATATCTACTCCGTGCTGTATTTCTACAATCCCGATACCGAGTCGTACTGGATCGGTGACATCACCTACTATCTGGCCGATGACACCGTTCAGATCGACGGGGTGAACTTCCCCGACTTTGGCCCCAGCCCGGTGCAGGTGGAATACGAATGGTCGCCAACGCTCTACAGCCTGACGGACGGTTCGCACGACGCCTATGCCCTGTTCGAGCCTTCCGAATACCTGAGCGCGGACGGGGAAACAGTCTACGCCGTCTATGGGCAGTTCACTGCCGCTGATTCGACCGAACCCGTGGATGCCATGCTGTACTTCAATGCTTCGGGCGAGTACCTGTATGCCTATGCCTTCCCGGATGCCAACAACGACGGTGCGAGCAACCCGGTGGCGATCACGCCCCAGCCCGGCGACCACTTCACCGATTACGTCCAGATGATCCTGTTCGACGAGAACGACGAACCCTATTACGATTACACGCCCAGCGAGGATGTTTGGACGTGGGGCAATGAGCCGTTCTATTTCTACGCATCCTACCCGGTCACTGGCGAATACGCGGTCGGCATCCTGGCGTACGACTTCGACAATAACTTTGTCGAGGAATACGCCTACATCGACTATACCTACATTGCCCCGTAAGTCTGGACGGTTCTAAATCCCTGAATGAAAAAAGAGACCGGTTTGTGATGAACCGGTCTCTTTTGTTTCTTGCTTTTGTCAGTGAGTTTCTGTGACCTTCCCAATGCTGCGCGGACGTTCCACATCCAGGCCTTTGGCGATGGTCAGGTAGTAGGCGAACAACTGGCCGGGGATGATGCTGACGATGGGGGAGAGCCACTCCGGCATTCCGTTCGGTAGCGGGACCGGAGACTGGGCCAACTCCAGGGCCTTTTTCTCATCGGACAGCACCACCAGTTCAGCGGACTGTTCCCGGCGCAGGCGCTCGAGGGTGGAAAGCATGGGGTCGAAGACCTTGCCACTGGGAGCCACGGCCAGCACCGGGAAGCCGTTCTCCACCAGGGCGATCGGCCCATGCAGGAAATCGGCGGAGGAATACGGCTCGGCCACGGTGTAGGTCAATTCTTTCAGTTTCAGCGCCCACTCGAAGGCGGTGCAGTAGTTGTAGCCGCGTCCCAGCGCCACACACAGGCGCATGTAGCGGTAGCGCTCTGCCATGTGACCGATGGCTTCGTCCTGTTTCAGCACTTTGGCGGCCCACCCAGGGACTTTGCCCAGTTCACGCCACAGCGCCTTATCGTTTGCCAGGGCGGCGGATAGCATGGCAATTGCCATCAGTTCACCGGTATAGGTTTTGGTGGCGGCCACGGCTTTTTCGTCCCCGGACTGGATGTCGAAAACCAGGTCGGAAGCCCTGGCGAGCGGCGAGTCGGGGGCGTTGGTGATGGACAGGGTCAGGCAGCCCTGGCGTCGGCCTTCCTCGACCACGCTGATGATGTCTGGTGATTTCCCGGATTGGGAGACGGAAACCACCAGCGCTCCGTCGAGTTGGGGCGGTTTTTCGTAGTAGGTGAACAGCGACGGGGTGGCGAGTGCCAGCGGCAGTCCGTTCTGCGCGCCCCACAGGTAGTTGGCGTAGCGCCCGGCGTTGTCAGACGTGCCGAGCGCCACGAGGAACACGTAGCGGATATTGCGCTGGCGCACGGTGTCAGCGATCTTTTCCGCTATGGTGCGCTGGTTTTCCAGCAATTTGACAAGACGGTCTGGTTGTTCAAAAATTTCGGATTTGAGGGTCATATGTTCTCGCTTGTAGGTCCCGCTTGGAGCGGGATTTCCTTACAGGTGTCACGCTGCAAGCGTGACCTACAACTTTGGCTTGCTCACGAACTCCACCACCGGCTGGCGCTGTCCGTGCAGTTCGAGCACCACCAGTTCGTTCTCGCCCTTGTGCAGCAGCGGCGCAGGGACATACAGTGTCTGCTGGGGGCCGCGCTTCCAGTAGCGCCCCAGGTTGAAGCCGTTGACCCAGGCCACGCCCTTCGTCCAGCCGGGCAGGTCGAGGAAAGTGTCGGCGGGGACGTCCACGGGGAATCGTCCGCGCCAGAAACGCGGCGAACCGGTTTCAGGTCGCTCTCCCGCCCGAAACTTCAGGCTGGAAACGTCCTCGAACGGCAGCGGGTAGATCTCCCAGCCGAAGAGGAACTGTCCGCCAAGGGCTACGCCGCGGGTGATACCCTTGCGGTCGAGCAGGTACATGCCAAAGTTCACCCGTCCCATGTTCTCCACCAGGATGTCGAGCGTGGCCCCGCCCTCCGGGATGGCGAGACGCACTTTGCGGCGGGAGGTACGTTCGAGCAGACCGGCGGGCTGACCGTTCAGGAAGACCTGGGCCCGGTCGTGCAGGTCGAAGAGTTCCAGGTTGGCGTTCGGGCGCGGACCCGAAACCTGTGTCCGGTAAAGGATGAAGCCGTAGTTCTGGTCGAAGGCTTCCATCGGCTCGGGCGTGGGACGCAGGTGCTTTTTACCCAGGCAGTCGAACAGGCTGACGCTTTCGGTCAGGCGTACCGGACCGTAGGCCTGTTTGCGTACCGGGGCCGGTGTGGTCAGCGGCGGCAGGTTGGGGATGTGACGGCGCAGGATTCTTCCGTACAGATTGAACTTGCGGTTCGGGTCGCCCTGCTCGTTGAGGGGGGCATCATAGTCGTAACTGGTGACGTCGGGCAGGTAGCCGGTCCAGGGGAAGCGGTTGGCGCCGTTCATGAAGCCGAAGTTGGTACCGCCGTGGAACATGTAGAAATTGACCGACGCGCCGGAAGCAACGATCTTTTCCAGTGCCCACTGGCTGAAGAGCGTGGTGGGCAGGCTGGCCATGGCGATGTGGTGACGTTCGCCCCAGTGGTCGAACCAGCCCGACCAGAATTCGGTGACCATCAGCGGGCCTTCGGGCTGGTGGCGGCGCAGGGTCTTGAAGGCCGGGAGCGCGCCATAGGCAAAATTGACCGTTTTGAGCAGGTGCGGGAGCGAACCACCCAGCAAGTGGTGCTGGTGGGGGCCGTCGGAAGTGAAGAGAAAACAGTCCACGCCGCGCCTGCGCAGGCCGTCTTCCACGTAGTGCAGGTATTCGCTGTCGTTGCCGTAGCCG